>NZ_JAVRBM010000035.1:0-88577 GCF_034531255.1 Nostoc sp. ChiQUE01b
CAATGGTAATTATTCAGTTGAGCGTTTTATATTTAATCATGTCTAGCTACTTATTAGCTATTCAGCATTAGTTATCCTCTTTTTCACCCAGTCTTGCATCTTCTGACACAGCCTCTTTATTTTCGTTTAGCTAGTTTGCGATCGCTAAATCATGCCCTATTTCTGATACTATCCGGTATAATTGCCGCATACTGCTGAGAAGTCAGAGTTGCTTCCCGGACATCGACTTGTTTTGGCACGATTTTTAACTGGTACAACAGATCGGCAACCTGCTGTTGATCTCGTAGCACTTGCTCATTAATAGGTTGCATATCGTACTTGCGCCGAGACAACATTGTTTCCATCGTTGGCATATCAACCTTTAACTTCGGAGCAAGGATTTGGGCCGCAGCTCGCCTGTTTTGATTTGCCCACTCTCCAACTTGATAATACTCTTCTAGAATTGCTTTGAAGAGTTCAAGGTTATTACTAGCAAATTCCCTCGCAGCTAAGTAGAAAGAGCCTGGTGTTTTAATTCCCTGAGCATCCCGCAACACTCGGATCGTTCCCTCTTGTTGAAGCTTGATCAGTGTCGGGTCGATCGCTACATAGGCATCAACAGTTTTGTTTAAAAATGCTGCTCGTCCATCAGCAACAGTCAAATTCACACCTTGAACATCGTTAAACTTCAGCCCAACTTCTTCCAGCGCTTTCGCCAAAAAAT
Source organism: Nostoc sp. ChiQUE01b (assembly GCF_034531255.1). Classification (NCBI taxonomy): domain Bacteria; kingdom Bacillati; phylum Cyanobacteriota; class Cyanophyceae; order Nostocales; family Nostocaceae; genus Nostoc; species Nostoc sp. ChiQUE01b. The sequence continues at coordinate 704 of NZ_JAVRBM010000035.1, forward strand.
AGGTCAGAGCAGTTCCTCTGGCATAGGCAACCTTTTTGCCTTTAAGATCCGCCACCGTTTTAATAGAAGAATCCTTTGGCACAACAATCCCGTAACTTTCCCCCGTACCCGCCGGCATATTCACCAGGTAAACCAAATTGTTACCAGCAGCCTGAGCAAAGATAGGCGGCGTTTCCCCGACTTGTCCCCCATCAAGGCTACCCACACTTAAGGCTTCCAGCAGGGGTGGCCCGGAAATAAATTTTGACCAGCTAACATCTACTCCCAAAGGAGCTAAACGCTTTTCGATTACACCTTTTTCTCTTGTTAGATCGCCAAATGATGTGAAGCCAAGCCGAATAAGTTTAGGCTTACTATTATTGCTACCAATAGTGTTGTTATTGTTACTTGTCGTATTCTTGTTTCCACTACCAGCATTTGCTCCACAGCCTACCAATGTGGCGAAAGAGGCGAACCCATACAAGGTATAAAGCAAATCTCGCCTGGAAATTAATCGTTTCCTGACATAAGGTTTAATCATGGCTCTCAATCCCGTGGAGTTGATATGTCATTTGCTACAAGTCGTCATAGCCGACGGCAGTCGCTTCAAGCCGGGGAACCCGTCCAATGCGCTGCCTCCCCAACACAATGGTTCCTGTTGATCGTTGGCTGTTAAATCTCAACGATCAACAAGCTATTTTGTCCTATATCTTTAAACTGCTAAACCTTTAGAAAGGACGACTACCCCGGAGGCTAACTCGTTTGAGAATACGAGTGGCATTGGCATCAAATTCAGGTCGGTAGTGAGCTGTTGCTTGGTTATCCCAATAAAGTAGGTCGCCCTTGCTCCATTGGTGACGATAGGCAAATCGGGGTTGTTTGATATGCTCTTGCAACTTTGCAACTAGTTTTGCTCCTTCTACATGGTCATAATCTACGATGTCTACATCGCTAGCTGCATTGAAGAAGAGGATCTTTTTGCCTGTATCTGGATGTGTGCGAACCAGAGGATGAATTGCTACTCGTTCGCCTGGTTCAGGAGCGCGACCATCTGCATATTTAGGATTACCATACTCATCGCGATCCTTACTGCCATAGGAATTGAAGTAGCGAACTTGTAAGCCAGAAATTTGCTCTTTGGTGGTATCATCTAGCTCGTCATAAGCCTGAGCCAAATTTACCCAATAGGTATTAGGGCCATTCTCAGGTACTTCTACTGCATATAAGAAAGAACCGCTAGATGGTATAGGCAGCCAGTAGTGATCGATGTGGGGTAAAAGTTCCTGATAGTTCGGTCGAATATTGACTGAGCTTTCTTCAGGAGCAGCATTTGCGAGAGTGAGAACTAGGGGTGGCAGGTACTCTTCTGTTTCTCCTTTGCGGACATAGGCAGGCTGCTGGAGAATATCGCCAAAGTAATTGGCAAAGGCTAACAACTGATCGTCAGTTAATATTTGGTTTTTGAAGATGAGAAGATGGCGATCGCGCCATGCCTGTTTGAGTTGCAGAATTACCTCTGGTTCCACAGAATTAACATCGAATCCGGTAATCACTGCACCAAGAGCCGCTTCGGTGGGTGTAATATCAATCCGGCTTGCCGTGAATGTCATAATCGGATCTCCTTAGATTTAGGACTATACGATCAACTGGTCATGCAAAAGTTACCCTTGTAGAGCAACAAGGGGTTCATGTCTGCGTTCATAAGTACTGAGTACTTTTTAATTTACTCAGCACTCATGACTTATAACTCAGTTTTACGAAAGGACTGGTTGTACTTCCTTAGACTCAGCTTTCTGCTTGAAGACGCTTGGTACTTCAGCACTGAAAGCTTCGCCTTGAACCACTTCTGAACGGAAACCATCAACCCCTACTGGAACATCGCCTGTGATGGTGGTGCGATAAAGGAGACGTTCGACATCCAGATGATCCAAATCTTGAGGAGCCAAATGCACGGTGGCGCGGTTGTCCCAGAAGGCGATATCACTGTTGTTCCAACGGAAGCGGGTGGTATATGCAGGTTTGGTGACTTGGTTGAAGAACAACTCTAGCAACAGTCTGCTCTCTTCTGGTGACACATCAACAATGCGGGAGACGAAGCCAGGGTTGACGAACAAGGCACGCTCACCAGTCTCAGGATGAACTCTGACGACTGGGTGAATAGAAACTAGAGGATTGACAGCAATGCGCTCGTCGAATTTATTGTTGCGGGGTTGATAACCGCCTCCATTGAAGCGATGTTCCGCTTTTAATGTATCTGCTAGCGATCGCAGGGGTGCTGAGAGTCCCTCATAAGCTGCCACAAGATTACTCCACTGGGTGTCACCACCGAAACTAGGGACATTAACTGCACGTAAAATTGACGCTGCTGGTGGGTTGATCGCCGCCGTTACATCTGTGTGCCAAGGGCCGCCAGTGCGAAAACCATACTGCTGCTCATAAAGCTTACGGTCTACGGGTTTGATCTGGGGAAATCCCGGAACTGGTTCAGGCTCTCCCAAGGGATGGGCGAAAGTCACTTCGCCAAAACGAGATGTGAACTCGACCTGGGCAGCATGATCGATGTTCTGACCACGAAAGAACAAGACTTTCCACTTTAATAGCGCTTTGCGAATTTCTTGGACTTGATCCTCAGAAAGAGAGCGGGAAAGGTCTACGCTGCCGATTTCTGCACCGATGAAACCAGCTACCTGTTTAACTTCTATATGTTTGTAGCCCATTAGGATTCTCCAGAGTTTGATCTGTCGGGAGGTGTTCACACTCGCCTATTTCCTTGGGAATTTTGCCGATACCCAATATCTGCTAGCAACATTCCCATGCTGGGAGCATAACTGAAATTATTATACATTATCTCGATAGATTTAACGTAGTATACATTTGCTAAATAGTAACTTCCTACGTTTTTGCAGACCAATCCTCTTCTATAGCGATCCGATGTCAATGTGCAAAAGTCTTAGCTCAGATAGATCAGCGATGCCTGGGTAGTAAACTACGCGATTATTTGATAATTCTTAGTTAATCTAATTATTAGTAGACCATAATAAAATTTTACTCATGAAAATTTGGCATAGACAACTAGGGAAAAACATCAGTAATATCACGTACCACCATTTACCCGCCTTGCGCTGGCGTAACTTTCGCCTGTTTTTCTGGGGACAGTTACTATCAATGTCTGGAACATTTATGACCCAGCAGTTAACCATTCCTTGGCTGGTATACGATTTGACTAAATCGCCTTGGTTGTTGGGAGTTGCAGGGTTTGTACAATTTTTACCTACCTTATTACTGATTCCCTTTTCGGGTATATTGTCCGATCGCTGGAGTCGTCGTGACTTGTTAATGGTGGTGCAGATATTGGGAATTAGCGTTTCCCTGGCTTTAACGATTCTCACCTTTACCAATTGGATTACCTTTCCTATCCTCTTGGTACTGAGTGCTTTCAATGGTTTGCTCAAGGGATTAGATATGCCCGTGCGCCATACAATCGTTACCGAAACCGTAGACGATCGCGCCGATTGGAGTAATGCGATCGCCTTGAACTCAGTAATGTTAAGTTCCTCTCTCGTAGTGGGGCCTGCTATGGGCGGGATTTTGATTGCGACACTAGGGGTAAAATATTGTTTTCTTTACGATACCCTCAGCTATATTCCTGCCATATTTACCTTGCTAGCGATGCGGCTGCAAGTCAGACAGATGCAAGCCCTTACGGGCATTAGCGATACTTTGGAGAAATTGCGGGAGGGCTTTGAATATGTCTGGAAATTCCAGCCGATTAGAGTAATTTTATTAATGCTAGCGTTACATGGTTTCGTCGGGATGTCTCATGTCGCGCTGATGCCTGTTTTTGCAGCAAAGATTCTCAATGGGAACGCAACTACGATGGCTCACCTCAGCACTTCAGCACCGATTGGCTCGTTGTTTGCTTGTTTGTATCTAAGTGTCAGACGAGGGATTGTGGGCTTAGAGCGTTTGATTGTAGTCGCTCAAGTTTTCATTGGGATGAGTTTGATATTCTTTTCACTCTCGCGTCAAGTTTGGCTATCTATAATCATTCTGGTATTTGTAGGCTGCTTTTCTATCCTCAACATTACCAGTAGTAATATGATTATTCAAACCCTAGTTACCGAGGATAAGCGCGGACGGGTAATGAGTTTTTACGCCCTAGCTATGGTGGGTACAATGCCCTTTGGGAATTTGTTAGCTGGGACTTTGGCAGATAATTTTGGTGCGACTAATGCCTTGATTGTTTGTGGTAGTCTGATTATTTTAGGTGCGCTCTGGTTCTCTGCACAATTGCCAGCAGTAAGTCGTTGGATTGCTCGGTGAACAAGTCGCTTCTGTTAGTTAGATGCCAAATGTTTCAGGATTTGTAATTCTACATCCATTGCCCTGCTTACCTTCCAAAGTTTTTTCTTTTCATCCTTTTATTGGTGCCTTGACACCTGCTAGCCCGCATATTATTATCAAGCTACGTATCTCTATCCTTACGGAGGCGCGACGATGACATGCTTTACCCACAATATACCTGAGCTGACCAATGCTGCTATGTGTGGCGTGGCCCGCTCGCTTGTGGAGTGCGCCTTTTAACCAAAAGAGTGCCCTTCGGGTTGTGTGAACAATTACTGATCTATTTGAGGCGTTTGTGAGCGTCTGATAATTGTGTTGATTTCGTAGCGATACATTCGTCTTCGCGCCGCCGCACATATTCTGGTGGCTCGTAGTTCGACCATCTTGCTGTATGCCGATTCATCGACGTATCGCTTTCAATATAGATCGCTTAATAGGTGTTGTACGAATGCGCTGTCGTGGCGCGCTATAAAAGTGCGTTAAAGCGTTTATTATACCTATACTCGTTCATTCACTTCCCAGGGAATATTTGCGGCCACGGGTATACGCCACACTCGTGGCCGTTTGATTTATAAGATATCAAGATCGCGGCTACAGATTATTTCGTCCGTGGTTGCTTTGTTTCGAGCGGCCAGGGAAGGATACCTTATGCCGCTCGTTGTTTTGCGGTCATGGGTATCACCATAACCGCTTTTGGCTTTTGATGACCTTTTCAAAAAAGCTAACCAACTACATTGCTACATTGGTGCGATCCGGTTCTTTGTCCACCTTTACACTGCTGTCTTATCTGTTTGAGGAGAAACTTTATGAGTTCTCGAAGCAAAAAATTCTTGTCTTATTACAAATCCTATGTAGGATTGCTTGTTGCAGATTTGGTATGTGCGCTTATCATATCAGCCACTACCCTGATACTCCCCTTATGTGCGAGATACATCACTAAAAATGTCTTAGAAGAAAATGCACTCAATGCGCTGGGTCAAATTTATACAGTGGGTGCGGTTATGCTCGCTTCGGTTGTCGTTCATGCTTTGTGCAAAACATTTGTTGACTATCAAGGGCACATGATGGGAACCATGATGGAAAGCGATATGCGTCGTGATTTATTCGAGCACTATCAAAAGCTGTCATTTAGTTTTTACGATCAACAAAAAACAGGTCAGTTAATGACCCGCATCACCAATGATTTGGAGTCGGTTAGCGAGTTGTATCATCATGGGCCTGAAGATATTGCTATCGGGTTACTAAAGTTCGTCGGTGCTTTTACGATCTTGAACACTATTAACGCCGAGCTTACTTTAATCATTTTTTTCTTCTTTCCCATCATGACCGTTTATGCCATCTATTTCAATAAGAAAATGAATGCTGCGCTAAGAGCAAGCAAGGATAGAATCGGCGATATTAACGCACAAGTTGAAGATACGCTGGCAGGCATCAGGGTAGTACAGTCTTTTACCAACGAGACAATAGAAAAAAGGAAGTTTGCCTACACAAACAATCGTTTTGTTGAGAGCAGGCGAGACGGTTATAAAAGTGAGGCATACTTTTATCAAGGGATGACTGTTTTTACGCAACTCATGACCATCGTGGTGATTGTCTTTGGCGGCGTTGCTATTGTTAATACTTCTTTGAATTTAGCCGATTTGGTCACCTATTTGTTGTACATCGGCATCCTCATCGAGCCAATTCAGAGATTTGTTAACTTTGCTAGGCTATATCAGGAAGGCATCACTGGGTTTGACCGATTTATGGACATTATGCAGGTGGAACCCGACATTGAAGACTCAGCAGATGCGATTGAACTTACGCATGTTCAGGGAAATGTGGAATTTAAATATGTAAGCTTCAGGTATAAAAAAGACTACGATCATGTCCTAAAGAACATCTCTTTAAATATAAAAGTTGGCGAATATGTTGCCTTAGTGGGGGCTTCAGGCGTTGGTAAAACAACCTTATGTTCCTTAATTCCCCGGTTTTATGAAGTCAGCAAGGGAAAAATACTGCTTGATGGTAAGAATATCAGGAATATTAGCTTATCTTCATTAAGAAGGAACATAGGTGTTGTTCAGCAAGATGTATATTTGTTTGCCGGGACAGTTTCAGACAATATCCGCTATGGTAAGCTTGATGCCAGTAAGGAAGAAATCATTGAGGCAGCCAAAAAAGCGAATGCCCACGATTTTATCATGGCGTTACCGGACGGTTATGATACGGATATCGGTCAACGTGGCGTAAAATTATCAGGGGGGCAAAAGCAAAGATTAAGTATTGCGCGGCTTTTCTTAAAAAATCCACCCATTATTATTTTTGATGAAGCGACGAGCGCTCTGGATAATGAAAGTGAAAAGGCCGTTCAAGATTCGTTAGAGAAGTTAACTGACAACCGGACAACACTTATCATAGCCCATCGTTTGTCAACAGTCAGAAATGCACAAAGAATTGTTGTCTTAACGGATGATGGGATTCAGGAACAAGGAACACATGAAGAGTTAATCGCATTGGATGGTATCTATGCAAATGCATACAACATGCAATTAAGAATATCGGCGTTGCATAATAGAGGGATGAATTGAGGTCATCTACTGTGCAATGTCCATACTGCAACTCTACTGAAATTAGGAAAAATGGTAAACGAAGAGGTAAACAAAATCACATTTGTGTTAATTGTGGTCGTCAATTTATCGATGTTTACAGTCCATCAAAAGGGTACTCAGATGAAATCAAGATTGAATGTTTAAGGTCATACGTCAATGGCATGGGATTTCGAGCAATAGAGCGTGATAAAGGTGTTCACCATACAACTGTAATTTATTGGTTAAAACAAATAGGTGAAAAACTCCCCGACGTACCGCCAAACGACGACATACCATCCGTTGGAGAATTAGATGAACTGGAAACCTTCATCGGTTCAAAAAAAACAAAATTTGGTTGTGGACGGCAGTAAATCACTTTCATGAGGGTATCTTAGCTTGGGTAATAGGCGATCGCAGTTCACAAACATTTAAATTCTTGTGGGACATAGTTTCCTGTTGGCAATGTTACTTCTACGTCACAGATGGTTGGAAAGTTTATCCTTGCTTTATTGACCCAGGAGACCACATCGTCAGCAAAACCTATATGACTAGAGTTGAGGGCGAAAATACCCGCTTGCGCCATTACCTAGCAAGACTACACCGAAAAACACTCTGCTATTCTAAATCCGTGGATATGCTTAAGTATTCAGTTCGATTATTACTTCATTATTTAAAGTATAGACAAATACCCGTGTCTGCCTGATTCATCCCGCATTTATGCAACGCCCTGTATATTTATTGCCAGCCCCAGTAATCAACACATCAGCTTTGGTTTGGTGTAATACCTTTAATAATGCCTGGGGAGTTGTGTCAGACAAAAGCATTGCATCCCCACCAAGATATTGTTTAATTTTAGCTTTCTCCTCTTCTGTTGTTTTGCCATCCGTAGCTGCAATAACTTCCATTCCCAAATCTTGGGCTGCTAAAATAAGCGACCAACTTTTCACACCACCAGTAGAAAGAATAATCCGCTTACCTTTTAAATCAGTAAGGTAAGGAGCTAAAGCAATATCTAGAGCAGCATTTTCTTGAGCAATTAACTTTTCTGTACGTTCTTGCAGTTCACATGCAATAACACTATCTCCCAAGGATATACTTAATTTGGCCGCAACATTCCGCAAGCAATCGTTTAAGTTGGTCGCACCATAGAACGATTCTTCAATATAAGGAATTCCATAGCGTTCCGCCATAGTTTGCGCCATTTGTATAGCTACATTTGAGCAAAGCACTACATTTAATTTGGCGCGATGAGCATAGCAAACTTCTTGATAACGAGCATCACCTGTAATTTTAGAAAGAACGCGAATTCCGATTTTTTGGAATAATGGTAAGATATTCCACGTTTCACCTGCAACATTATAGTCACCAACAATATTAATATCGAATGGTGTGGTAAATTCCGGTTCGGCTGTACCAATGACAGCATTCAATAAAGTTTCATTGCCGATGCGATTCCCTAAATTTTTACTACCAAGAAATCCAGGCGCATTTACATAGATAACTGGAAGATTAATTTCTTGTGCAGCTAGTTTACAAACACTATCAATATCATCACCAATCAAAGCAGACAGACAAGTAGCATAAACAAAAATAGCGGCAGGATGATAGCGTTGAGCAACATCCACAATCGCTTTGTACAGTTTCTTTTCTCCACCAAAAACGATATTACCTTCACTAAAGTCAGTAGTAAAAGCAGTTTGGTATAATTGGGAGCCTGAAGAGAGGCTACCATGAGTTGCCCAAGGATTGTGAGTACAAGAAACAGCACCATGTACTAAATGAACAGCATCAGTAATAGCTCCGACAGAAACCATCGCTCCATCGAAAGGGCAATTTCCTTGGGTTGCACCTGGTTGTGGTGGTTTTGTGCAAGTGAGTTTTTTCTGACTATTAAGTTGTTTCTGGTTAGATTTGCAACCTGTTTCGCTAAGGGGTTCGTTAATTGTTACTTGAGTGTTTTTCATGCTTTTCCTCGTGCTAAAAATAAATACAAAACAGCCAAGAATGAGGAGTTAAGAGTATTATTTTCTCTCTACCTCCTATTTTTCTTACTTACCAATTTTGCTGCCTAGTCCCCACTCGTCTTTATAGATGCTGGTAGACAAAGTTGATTGAGACTGATTTCTGAGAAATTACAAAAAACAGCAATTGATGCACTAGCATTTCAGATAAAACAAGCAACTCCTCTGATGCATCCTGTATTTTTAGAAAGGCTTGTTATGGCAGCCCTCGCATGAGTTACATCTTCGCCTGTAGCCCCTCACTGCAACGAGATGTAACTCACTCAGATGATAAACACTATAATTCTTTGGCTAGTGTTAGCTTATCTAAATATTAGTATAGCTAATAATATATGAAATCAAATATTGTTTTGAGATTTTTAGAATATAAATTATTAGATAATTAAACAGGATAATTTACACTCATATTTTCTATGTACCTTATATTTTGTTTTATCATCCAACCAATAAATTTATTTTTTACTAATAGTAATTTAAGTATTTTATTTCACTAAAATAATAATTTATACAGGTAATTATAGCTTTACTTATTTTAAAATACTTTAAATCTATCCACAAACAGAACTATATTAAAAAATTTTCTTTAAATTTGAAAAGTATATACGATTTCAACTAAGAGCTTTAGCCGTAGCCCTGGTTGGATTGACGGTGGCGATCGCTTTGTAGATCCGAGAGATTTTACCAACAGCCCCCTCTCCAAAACATTTCCTGATTTCCTGTTCCATATTTGTCATTTATATGCAATTCTTAATATTATAGCTAATAACTCCGATAAGTCGATTGATATATAGTATTTTGTATCCTGGCTTTTGCAAAGCAATGCTCATAGCTCTGCAATACTCTAGGCAAATCAATGTCAAAAGGCTATAGAAATATCACAACCTTATTAAGCATCCCAACAAAAAGTAGAGCGAACCGTATGACGAAATATGTAAATCTTGGCAAAACTGGACTCAAAGTATCCCGGATTACACTAGGCACGATGACTTATGGTTCGCGTAAATTGCGCGAATGGGTATTAGAAGAAGAAGAAAGTCGTCCATTTATCAAACTGGCTTTGGAATTGGGGATTAATTTCTTTGATACTGCCGATGTCTATTCCTTGGGTGCTAGTGAAGAAATTGTCGGACGAGCGCTGAAAGATTTTGCTAAACGGGATCAAGTTGTTATTGCTACTAAAGTACATGGCAAAGTCGGCGATGGGCCTAATGATCGAGGACTATCTCGCAAACATATTTTTGACAGCATTGATGCTTCTTTGCGGCGGCTACAGACTGATTATGTAGACTTGTACCAAATTCACCGTTGGGACTATGAAACACCAATTGAAGAAACCCTAGAAGCACTGCATGATATTGTCAAAGCAGGTAAAGTCCGTTACTTAGGAATTTCTAGTGTTTACGCATGGCAGTTTGCTAAAGCCCTTTATACAGCAGACATTCACGGCTGGACTCGTTTTGTATCAATTCAAAATCATTACAACCTAGTTTATCGGGAAGAAGAACGAGAAGTGATACCCTTAGCCCTAGATCAAGGGATTGGTATTATTCCTTGGAGTCCCTTGGCGCGGGGTTTTTTAGCAGGGAATCGCAGTAAGTCAGACCATGGCCAAACACTGCGGGCAAAAACTGACGAATTTGCTCACAATCTCTACTATCAAGATTCAGATTTTAAAGTAGTCGATCGCGTAGTTGAATTAGCTGGAAAACGGGGTGTGAAACCCACGCAAATTGCCCTAGCTTGGCTATTGCATCAACCAGGTGTGACATCTCCCATAATTGGCGCTAGTAAGATAGAACATCTTAAAGAGGCTGTGGAGGCGGTGGATTTAGAGCTTTCTGATGAAGAGCGCAAATTCTTAGAAGAACCTTACACACCCCATCCTATACTAGGGCATCAGCACCCATCTGGAAATCGCCCATAGAGTAATCTTGCACCAGGCCACTGGAAGTCACGGCTACAGAGGTAAAACCCGTCTACGCGGGTTAAAAACCTTGATTTTACCTTTTATGACTATGCTTGAATACGCGCCTCCTCCGATTTGGCTAAATGCTCACATTCAAGACCCGCGTATCAACGTTGGAGATTACACCTACTTCGATCAGCACATCAGTTTAGCAATATTTACCCCTGACGACCGGATTGAGATCGGAAAGTTTTGTTCTCTGGCTAAGGATATCATCATTTTTGCTGGAGGAAACCACGTTATGACAAGAGCAACGACATTTCCTTTCAAGTGGTTATCCGCAGAAGCTGTGCCAGAAGAACGTTATATCGATGCGGCTCCTAAGGGGGCAACGATTATTGGTCATGATGTTTGGATTGGGTATGGGGCAACGATTTTATCAGGGGTGAAAATTGGTAACGGTGCAGTTGTGGGCGCACAGGCTGTTATTGCTTCCGATGTTCCTGCCTATGCAATTGTGGTGGGTAATCCAGCTAAGATAATTCGGTATCGGTTTAAACCTGAAACGGTAGAACGGTTGCTAGAACTATCTTGGTGGGATTGGGAGTCAGCGAAGATTGCGGCTAATTTAGATTTGCTATATACAAACCCGGATGAGTGGCTACCAGAGATCCAGTGGAAAGAGCCACAAGGAGATGTATTGAAATTTATCGGGATGCCACCAGCAGAACAACACGATGGAGCGGATGTTTCTGTTTAATTACTTGTCGATGGCATCCATCCAAAATCGCTCCGCCTCCGTTAATATATCTGCGAGCCTACCGGCGAAATTTATTCAGCCAGGGGAGTGTCAATCAATCTTGCATTATCCTGTCTTGCCCTATTCAAAATTCTAAGTTGTTGAGTTGGATCTTTGTCAGTCCCTCCCATTTTGCCATGATGCCAACCCATGTTACGGGTGTAACTACCTAGCAAGTTTTGGGTAATTAACTGTTCTGTATCAACCTCATCATCCAGTTCGGCGTAAGGCGACACATAAAGCGCATCAACAGGGCAATACAACTCGCACAAAAAACAAGTCTGACAATCTGATTTACGAGCAATTACAGCTATTCCATCGTCTCCAGAATCAAAGACATCGCGCGGACAAACTTTTACGCAGATATCACAGCCGATACAGCGATCGCTATCAACAATTTCAATCATTACGCTACCTCTTGCAACTGATTTTCTGCGGCGACAACCACAACATCATCGATACCACTGGTAAATATTCTTCTTGTTTGTTGTACGTCAGTTTTTGTAAAATCTGTGCGTCGGTGCATTCCTCTACTTTCTTTACGTGCATCCGCACTCGCCCATATCCAGCGAGCTGTGGCCGCCATCGCCGCAGCTTCCCGTGCGCGTAGAGCATTGCGACCTTCACCTACTAGATAATCGCTAATATCTGCCCATACTGCATCCAAACGTTGACGTGACAGCGCTATCCTCGCTCCAGAACGAAAGAAATTAACATCAAGCGGCAAGGTTTCAGCCTGAACAGCACTAATCGCTTCCGATATTAGCTCATCTTCTATTGGGTGTTTACGGGGACGCAAACCTGCTTGACCTAAACCACGAACCAAGCGTGTCTCGGCTTTCTCGCCTAAAGAGGCAGCAAAAAGTGCTGCTGCACGACCACTCCAAGTCCCACTAGCAATCGCCCAGGATGCATTAGGGCTTCCCCCTCCTGAAACTGCCCCTGTAAGATTTTCCCGAGAGGCTGCATCACCGGCGGCATAAAGCCCTGGCACTTTTGTAGCGCAATCATTGTTGATAATTTCCAGCCCACCTACGCCGCGAACAGTTCCTTCGGAGCGTAGCGTCACTGAAAAGGGTTGCTGGAATGGATCTAATCCAATCCTCTCAAATGGTAGAAAGCAGTTAGGTTGACCCTGGCGCAACCATTCATGTTCGATAGGGTTGCCGCGATTCATCAGGGCATACACTTTTTCACCCGCAAGCAACTGGCGTGCAATACGTACAGCTCGGTCTTCCCCAGTTTCCGGTAAGGGAGAGCCATCTTCCAGATAAAAACTGGCGAAGGTAAAGGTCAATCCCTTGGTAACAGAAGTATGAGCAGGTGACAAGCCATATTGTGAGGAAAATTCCATTCCAGATAGCCTGACTCCTGCCTCTGCTGCCATGAGATAACCATCACCGGTATTACCATCGCAACCTAGTGCATGAGACAGAAAAGCGCATCCGCCAGTCGCCAGCACAACGGCACCAGCTCTGACTTCCCAGCGATTCCCAGTGCGCGGATGAATACCTGCTGCACCTGCGATCGCACCATCAGCCCAAAGTAGTTCGAGTGCGGGATGATGGTCAAGAATGCGTACACCAGCTGCGATCGCTCTATGTCGCATGAAGCGCATATAATCTGGCCCGCGCAAGTTAGCACGGTAGGGATTGCCCTGCTCATCAAAAGGAAAAGGATAGCCGTTATCCCCTAAATCATCTAAACCTATTTGTGCCTGCTCAATCACACGCTGTAACCAACGGCGATCGGCAAGTCCTGATGAGCGAGACAGCCGACGCTCAATTTCTGCATCACGTTCTGCGCCTTTGGGAAGATACCATGTCCCAGTATTGGATGGAGCTGTTGCCCCTGATGTACCGCAATACCCCTTATCCGCTAGGACGACACGGGCACCTTGCTTTGCTGCTGAAAGTGCTGCCCAAGTACCAGCCGGCCCGCCACCCAGAACTAAGACATCAGTGGTAATTAAACTCTGTGCTGCCGAGACTTGAAAAGTTTTTGTATTCATATCATCGCTGTATAAATTTATTTAGTATCCTGCTTCCTTATTGACTACATTCCGTAAAGGCTTATTGCCTCGGTAACGCTCTAAGTTATCAAGGAACAAGTCTGTAATGCGTCCTTTCAATGCTGGGGTAATTGCGGAAGTATGGGGTGTAATAAACAAGTTAGGCAACGACCATAGAGGACTTTCTGGCGGTAGTGGTTCAATAGAAACTGTGTCTAATCCTGCACCTGCAATCCAGCCTTCAGTGAGAGCCTTAGTTAATGCTGATTCATCCACAACCGCACCTCGACCCACATTAATTAAATAAGCATGACTGGGTAGCGATCGCAGTACAGTTTCATCAATTAAAGCTTTGGTTTCTAGTGTTAGAGGTGTCGCCACAATTATATAGTCAACTTCTGGCAACAATGCGTGCCATTCATTTGTGCCGACGATTTTATCAAAATTTGGTAGAGGTTCAGGACGACGACGACCGCCCCAAACTCTCGCCCCAAATGGTTTAATACGAGCTGCGATCGCTTGACCTATATTCCCAGTCCCAAGAATTAATACAGTTGAATTTGCTAACTCTGGCAGTACTAACCAGCTTTTTCGCCAAGTACGTTGGTCGTGAGCAGCTTGCAATTGCCGTAACTGTTTGGCGTGATAGAGGATCAAACTTAAGACAAATTCCGAAATCGGAATCGCATGAACCCCCGCGCCATTAGTCAGAATAATATCGTGTTCGAGAAAAATCGGTGTCAAAATGTGATTCACACCAGCACTAGGAGTCTGTTGCCAACGTATTCCAGGAGCAGCTCCCAGCACCTTATGTAGAGTGGTTGGCTTCAATTTAAATCCATTCAGATAAACTTCAGCATCACTGGGATCGCTATCAAAATTACCATCACTATCTACCCGCACAAATTTTGTATCCGATGGTAGATGTGGCTCAATCTCGGTAGTAAGTTCTATGGGTAAAATTAGTTTGACCACGGGTTAATCCTTCACGCTAAATAGTCAATGAGCATGGATAAATGCAAGCAATATATCAAAGGAAGCGATCGCCACTGAAAACATAATACTATAAATCGATAAATTTACCGTATTATATAATTAATCAACAAAGTTGTTTCTCTCCTGCAATGCTGGATTGCTCATGCTGGCTCACTATTTACATCTAAAAATCAATGAAAGCCTAGATTGTTAGCTTTGCTAAGTTTTGTAAAAAAAGGCTAAAAATTTCCGTTTCTTAATCCTAATTATCTTCAATTGCCAACTTACTTGTTTTTTTTGTAAACTGTGAAATATTTTTTGCAAAAAAATACAGTTAGTGTATCAGTTTTTGCCTTAAATTTATCTTACCCAGATTCTTAGGGAACCCAGTGGCTCAAAATTTAAAGTCTGCAATTTAGTAATTTTTTGTCCTGTTTCATAGCCAACAATCGGTAGATAGGGAAAGATGTCAATTACCTTGGCAATACAAACATACAAAAAATTCTCTGCATCGGCAGTAGGTATAAAAATATTCGTCAGTCCCACACAATCTACAGCACGATTTGCGATCGCCCCAGCAACAATACGATGCTCCTGATATCCGGCAATAACAGCAATATCCTCATTCGCCAGCAGAGAAGATAAGAAAATGCGTGGTTGCTTTTGGCGCATCTTTTTGGCTGAATTACTATTCCACGCAGCTTCCCAATCAGCCAGTTCGGACTCTTCATAGAGTTTGACCCAATGTATCCCAGCAATGTCTGTATCTGGTCGAGGCTGCGATGCCGATCTATAGATCCACTCTGCTTGAAATAATATCCGAAATCCCAATGAGGCAAGGTCAAGTGTACAGAAACTATCCTTGACTCCGAATTGCCTAGATAAACCAGACTTGGCGAGATATTGAATCCACTCTATCTGTTCAGTAGATTTTTTGGTTTTCGATAGAGTCACAGCGTTTGGATAAAAGCGAGGAGTTTCATGTTGATTCACCCATATTGTGTCCATGAATTTACCCGGTTTACCGTGGATCTGGCAAATGCTATCGCACCATACAGCATTATTTTGGACTACTTGATTTATTCGCTCGTTGGTCATTATTTGCAATTTATGCCAATATTTCGGATCTTTCTGAATTTTTTCGTAGCTGATGCTTGATTATCCTCTCGTTGATGCAGTACCATGAGAACAACACCCGTTATTCTATAGATTAACCGTAGTAAAATATTTTTTGTCTAAAAAAAAGTTTTTTTAATTGCTACAAGTCGCTGAAAAACTGCAATTAATTATTAATGAGTGATGCAGGCATAGACAGTTTATTACTGTCAATCCAAATAGAGTATCGATAAGGAAATTCATTAAAATGACGCAGAAACTTGCCCAAACGCAATACCCTGTTCATGACTTTATCCAGAGTCGTTGGAGTCCTAGAGCTTTTGCCGAACGCTTAGTTGAGCAGGATAAGCTACTCTCATTGCTAGAAGCAGCTCGTTGGGCACCTTCTTCCTACAATCATCAGCCTTGGAGCTTTATTGTTGCCACTAAAGATGACTCAACGGAATACAATCGTCTACTTAGTACCTTGGTTGAGTTTAATCAAGGATGGGCGAAAAATGCTCCGGTACTGATACTTGCAGTCGCTAAAATCCTTACTGACGACGGAAAAACAAACAGACATGCATTTCATGATGTCGGACTGGCTTTAGAAAACCTGATCCTTCAGGCGACTTCTCTTGGTTTATTTGCCCATCAAATAGCGGGATTTAATGCAGATACCGCGAGAGAAATATACCAAATTCCAGAAGACTATGAGCCTGCAACTGTGGTGACAGTTGGTTATCCTGGCGATCCCCAAAGCCTCCCTGATGGACTACGCGATCGCGAACTGGCTCCTCGTGTTCGCAAGCCGTTGAAAGAATTTGTCTTTACTGGACAGTGGGGACATACCTCAGCCTTATTAAAAGACTAAAGATCGAGGCTGAAGTATGTAGATACGTTCGACATACTCCAAAGCAGAACGCGAAGGAAATTTACAAAAAAGAATTACTATATGACCCAAGAAAATTGGGCTGCGGTCGATCGCTATATCACCGACTTGTTTGTTCAGCCCGACCTCGCCCTGGATACAGCGCTGCAAACTGCTGCTGATGCAGGGCTACCATCGCACAATGTGTCACCCAATCAGGGCAAACTGCTGTTGCTATTAGCGCAAATCCAGAAGGCGCACACCATCCTAGAGATTGGTACATTGGGTGGTTACAGCACGATTTGGCTAGCGCGATCGCTACCTGCTGACGGTCGCTTGATCTCGCTGGAGGCTAACCCAAAGCACGCCGAAATCGCCCGTAGTAACATTGCACACGCTGGTCTGTCCAGCCTCGTAGATATACGCATCGGGCGGGCGCTGGATACATTGCCACAGATCGCCACCGAAGGACACGATCCATTTGACCTAATCTTTATTGATGCTGACAAGCCAAGCAATCCCGATTACTTGGCTTGGGCGCTGAAGCTTTCCCATCGTGGTAGCTTAATTATTGCCGATAATGTTGTCCGTAATGGGGCGGTGATCGATGCTGCTAGTAGTGATAGTAGTGTGCAGGGGATACGCCGCTTCAACGAGCTACTAGCAGCAGAACCGCGTGTGAGTGCTACAGAGATCCAAACTGTGGGTAGTAAAGGTTACGACGGCTTTGCGATCGCGATCGTGACTAGCGACTCTTGAGTTGCAAAAGCGATCGCCCGTTACATCGGCTGTCTTTTCCATACTTAAAGACTTGTATTCACTAATAACCCATTTAAGATGAGCAGATCGAAGCAATTAAAACTAGGTGCATTCATGCGCCCAGTCAGCATACATACTGGCGCTTGGCGCTATCCTGCGGCTTTTCCTGATGCTAATTTCAACTTCCCGGCGCTGAAACAATTTATTCAAAAACTAGAGCAGGGCAAGTTTGACGCATTCTTCATGGCCGATCACTTAGCGGTGCTGAATATGCCGATGAACGCTCTCAAGCGCAGCCATACTGTCACTTCCTTTGAGCCTTTCACTTTGCTTTCTGCCCTTGCCAGCGTTACCGAACGCATCGGACTGGTAGCTACTGCTTCCACAACATACGACCAGCCTTACCACATCGCTCGCCGCTTCGCGTCTCTCGACCATATCAGTGGCGGTCGCGCTGGCTGGAACATCGTCACCACATCAAATCCCGATGCAGCGCTCAACTTCGGGTTAGAAGAGGAAGTAGAGCATGACGAACGTTACGTGCGGGCTAAGGAATTCTATGATGTTGTCACAGGTCTTTGGGATTCCTTCGCTGACGATGCCTTTATTCGAGATGTGCAATCAGGGATTTATTTCGATCCCGAAAAAATTCACGTTCTGGATCATAAAGGAAAACATCTCTCGGTGCGGGGGCCATTGAACATCGCTAGACCTGTCCAGGGTTGGCCGGTGATCGTTCAGGCGGGAGCTTCCGAAGCAGGTCGTCAACTGGCCGCCGAAACCGCCGAGGTCGTGTTTGCATCAGCCAGCAATTTGGAAGTAGGGAAGGCATTCTTTGCCGACATTAAGGGTCGTGTACAGGCGATAGGACGTGACCCAGATAGCATCAAAATTCTTCCAGGTGTCTTAGTCATCGTGGGTGAAACCGTCGCACAGGCGCGTGCTAAACGTCTTCATTTGGACAGCTTAGTACATTATGACAGTGGGATCGCCAGCCTGAACAGCGCCCTTGGCTACGACGTTTCGGGTTTTAATCCAGATGGCCTCTTACCGGAAATCCCGCAGACTAACGCCGGAAAAACCTCACGAGAACGAGTGATCGCGCTGGCGCAACGTGATAACCTGACGATTCGTCAGCTGGCGCAACGTATCGGTAGTTATGGCGGGCTGGCTTTCGTCGGTACACCCCAAACGATCGCCGATGAAATGGAGCAATGGCTGACCGAGGAAGGGTCTGATGGCTTCAATGTTATGTTCCCTTTTCTTCCTGAAGGGCTAAATGATTTCGTAGACAAGGTTGTGCCAGAACTCCAACGCCGTGGGATTTTCCGCCAGGAGTACGAAGGCAAGACGCTGCGCGAAAATCTGGGACTTGCTCGCCCTACTAACCGCTTCTTCCAGCCCACAACCGCATCTGTCAGCTAAATGTAGCTATTCCAAAAATATTCAGAGAGAAAAACGATGACCCACATTGAAGAAAAAGCTTTAGATTCCACCTTTGAGTTCTCTGCTTCTGTCACAGCCAACCCTCCCGAACTGCAAACCTTGTTGGATTTTATCGCGCTGGGGGCAACGGAGCGCGATCGCGATCGCATCCTGCCTTTTGATGTCATCGACCTAATTAGGCGATCGCGCTTAGGTGCATTGCGTATCCCCGTTGCTGAAGGTGGTGGTGGTAGTTCAGCGCGGGAACTGTTAGAGGTGGTGATTCGTTTGGGAGATGCCGATCCGAACGTCGCTCACATTGTGCGGAATCATTTCTCCGTGACCGAGCGAATTTTGCGCGCTCCCCGCAGTGAGAGAAACCGCCGTTGGCTCAAGGCAGTCGTTGATGGAGCGATTATCGGACTCGCTACCACCGAACTGGAAGCGAAGCGATCTGGTGGCGGTGCGGTGGTAAATACAAAATTAACACCCGATAACGGCGGCTATCGTCTCAATGGTAAAAAGTATTACAGCACTGGTAGTATTTATGCAGACTTGATATTTATACGCGTGTTAACACCCGATGACGCTATAGCATTCATACTCATTCCTACTAAGCGTGAGGGAATTGATCTGATAGACGACTGGGACGGCTTTGGGCAACGGTTGACGGGTACGGGAACGACTACGTTCGCTAATGTTTGGGTAGAGGCAGATGAAGTAATTCTTGATACAGATACAGATAAAGATAACCTACCCTACAACATTGTGCCGCAATTGTTTCTGACTGCAATTAACGCTGGGATTATTCGCAGCGTCTTGCGCGATGCAACAAACCTCGTCCGTAAAAGACCTAGAACCTTCTACCATGCCGTAACCGAGCAAGCAGCAGATGACCCGCTATTGCAGCAGACCGTCGGTCAGATTGCCGCCAATGCCTTTGCCGCCGAAGCGATCGTGCTGGCCGCCGCTGATGCTCTTGATCGCCTTTCTGCTGCCCAAGCCCAGGGTGAAGAATCGGAAACAGCAGCGGCGCTAGCAGCTTCTTTAAGTGCAGCCAAAGCCAAATTGATTGTCGATGACTTGGCACTACGTTCTGCTACCCTGCTATTTGAAGTTGGTGGAGCTTCAACGACCAAGCAAAGCTACAACTATGATCGTCATTGGCGAAACGCCCGGACTTTGGCATCACATAACCCCAGTCACTTCAAAGCCCGTGCAATCGGAGACTACGAAATTAATGGCACGCCTCTGCCGACAAGAGGATTCTTCTAAGGTTTTGTATAGGGTATGGAGAAGATAAGGAGATGGGGCAAAAAACTCCCCACACTCCCAATATAGCAAAGTGCTGAGTGCTGAGTGCTGAGTGCTGAGTGCTGAGTAGAAACTCAGTATTATCAAAGGTTTCAGCAACCAACATAGTCCTAATTTATGCTTCGACTGCTATACTGCTCGGGTTTTGTATTCTTAACTCGGAATTGGGTTTGGGGAAAAGGCTAAAGGTTTTTTCTTTCCCTTTTCCCCAAAACCCGACAAGTATTGCCCACACTCTCTTCTCCCCTAGCTAATAGCCCCTCTGCTTCTTAATCCTACGCAGACTTAGCTGACTGAAGCCTTGACTGGCTGCTTCCACACTGCGGCGGCGTATAGTGAGTCCTCAAAGTCCGGTGCAATGTTGTCGCTGGTGATGCGTGCCTCGTGCTGCTCCCAGTCAGTGAAAAATAAGTCGTGACTGATGCGAGATACTATTACAGGCACGTCGCGGCGAATGCTGGGTACATCACCAATGGGTAGCCCGAAGCTGACGAAACCAGCTGGATTGAAGATGTGGATGTCTTTGAGGTAGGGCGCAGTGCCAGGTACTTTTTCTAGATATTCGTGGGCACTACCCAGGTAGGGGTGCGTTCCTAAATCATCGTCGCGCTGGTTGGCTAGTGGTTCGTAGCGATCGCGCCACAGGGCAATGTGTTGGGCAAAGTCGGCTAGTTCGGGGCGCTTTGCCGGGTCAACGAAATAACCAGTACCAGCGATCGCAAAATCAAACTCGAAAACATCATTTTTCACCTGGGCAACGATACGTCCGCCTTTTTCCTGTGCCGATTTCCAAGGTGCAGATAAATGTAAGTGAAAATTGGGGAAGGCGATGGCTCGCTCAACCGCATCCGGTGGCGGTGTGGAACCTACTTGGCGAAAGCGCCACGCTTGGAACCAGCGAACTGCATCAGGCAGTTGTGGATAGTTGTAGTAAGCGCCAGGATACCCCCGTACCCGTAACACTGGTAGAGATGCGATCGCCGAACGCCGTGCGAACAAATGTACTGCTTTGGCTCCCGATTCCAGGGCTACTCCTGCTGCATCGAAAGCTGAAGCCGCCGCACCCAGCACTGCAACAGTCTTACCGCGCAACACTTCAAAATCGATGGCATCGGCGGTATGTGCGTACAGGGTGCGTGGTAAGTTAGCCAATACTGGAGGGATGTTTGGGCCACCAGTACCCGCGACACCGTTAGCGAAGATAATCTTACGTGTGGTTTCCACCTGTGGGACACCGTTTACCTCAAGGTGTAGGCGAAAGAAACCTGCGGCTGGCTCTATCTGTACTAACTTTGTTTGGTAACGAACTGAAATGCCGAGGATCTGCCTATACCAGTTGAGGTATTCAGCCCAAGTCACTCGTGGAATCCGGTCTATAGCTGCGTATGCCTCAGCGCCGTGCCGTGCTTCGTACCATGCTTGAAAAGATAGTTCTGGGATGCCTAATTCGGGGCCGGGCAGGTTCTTCGGCGTGCGAAGCTTTTTCATCCGCGCTCGTGTCAGCCACACCCCTGCAAGGCTTTCGTCCTCGGCTGCATCGATTACTGTCACGCGGCCGATACCTGCACGCCGTAGCGCAAATGCAAAGACACTACCGCTACCACTACCACCTACTATTGTGACATTGTGGTCGATGCCTGGGCGATCGCTCACCCAGTTTTCCGGATGGGGACCGATTAGGCGTAGTGCCTCAAGAGCCTTGAAATCAGGGTTTGTTGTTGTTGTCATATTGATAGCGTTGAGAAATAGGAGTAAGGAGGATGAAGAGGATGTTTCTCGTTCATCTGGCTTGATATGCCAGTAGTATTGGTTGGGATTCAATTTGAACTATCTTGAATTTATTGGATGTAGAACTTGTAGAGATTAGCGAATAAATGGTGTGTGTCGCTAATGCCTTTTCAAGAAATGTCACTTATATTAACTGCGGCTACTATTAAGTTTAGTTAATTCCTAACTAATTGAAACTCATGTATTCACTATTAAGAGCCTGATACATTTTGGTCAAACCCCGATGAATAGCCGATAAATGAAGTATTCAGAAGACGAAAGCATTAAGCTTTTAACCGATGACATACACCCAAAAAAACAGGTGGATTGCAGAGTTATAAAATTTTTTTTCCGCAAAGCTTTGAGGTAATTGTGTCTGCCATTTAGGCATTCACCTATTACTAGACATTAAAGATAGAGTTTACACAATACATACAAAAAAATATGTATTGAGAAACACAATTTTTTGACGTAGTTTATCAAATATTAGATATAGCAAACTATCTAGGAGCCATGAAACGTTGGTATAAGATGCTTGAGCGATCGCATCCTAAATAAAATAGCTGTCACAAACTGCGTACACCAATAACACATGAAAAAGAGACTCTTGGGCTAGGGAGAAAGCACTAGTATTTTTCACTCAGTGCTCAGCATTAACCCCACAGGTGTAAACTAAGTCCACCATCCGCGTAGTGGACACACCAGAAGGCATTGCCCACAACGAGGTATTAAAAAAAATATTGTCTCCATTTTTCGTATAACTCTTAACTTGACCTGTTACGATATGCAGCGCGGCTGATTGTAGGCGAACTCCAATATTGAAAGCACTACCCGTGGTCTTTCTACAATCTCGACAATGGCAATAGTTCGCGGCTTCTAGTTCTCCCTTATACTCATATCGCACATAGCCGCAAAGACACCCTCCTGTGATGAGTTCAGTCATCGTTTTTTCTTTATAGTACATCTGAAATTACTGGGAAAGATTTGTGTTCACTTCCAAAGGCATAATGAAAGGAGAAACAGTTTCATAAGCTTTAGCTGCTTGCAATATCAGTAAATCTCTGTACTTGGCAGCAACAGTTTGTATACCTACAGGCAAGCCGTTTTTGGTAAAGCCGCAAGGTATAGATGCAGCAGGTTGTTGTGTGAGATTAAAAGGGTAAGCAAAAGGTGACCAATCTCGTTCCGGATGGTCAATATATGACAGGGGTCTGTTTTGTCCGACGGGAAAAGCAACTACAGGTAAAGTGGGAGTAATCAGCAAATCATAGTTGAGGTGAAAGCGTTGCAGATGTCTTCCTAAAACTTCACGAGCATCTTGGGCACTAAGGTATTCTGTTAGTGTAATGCGATCGCCTTCTTTGGCATTAGCCTGCAAGCCTTCTTCAATCACAGCTTGTTGTTCTGGACTAAAACCACGCAGTAGCTTGGCTGCACCAGCTTTCCAGAAGGTTTGGAAGATACTCCGGGGATTGGCAAAACCAGGATCGACTTCTTCGACAATAGCACCGAGTTTGGCAAACACATCCACTGCGGCTTTCACTAAGGTGGCTACTTCGGAATCGACATCGGCGTATCCAAAGTTGGGACTGTAAGCAATCCGCAATCCAGCTACACCCCGGTCTAAATTCAAAGTATAGTCCTGTTGAGCATCTGGTAAAGCATACCAATCACGGATATCAGGATGGGCAATAACATTTAACGTGATTGCTGCATCGGTAACAGTGCGAACAAGAACGCCAATATGAAACAAAGTTCCTGTATGGGCTGATGGATAGCCAGCCACACGTCCAAAAGTAGGTTTGAAACCAAACACACCTGTTAATGCTGCGGGTGTTCTAGACGAACCGCCGCCATCTGTACCGAGATGGAGTGTTCCCATTCTCAATGCAGCGGCGACAGCCGCCCCACCGCTACTACCCCCCGGGGTAAGTTGTGTATTCCAAGGATTGCGAGTGATACCAGTCAGAGGACTATCGGTGACACCTTTCCAACCAAATTCCGAAGTTGTGGTTTTTCCGAGTAGTACTCCTCCTTGTTCGCGTAGACGGGCTACCGCAGGTGCATCTTCTTCCCAAGGCTGATTGGCGATAATCGCTTTACTCCCTCGGCGTGTTGGTAAACCCTTGGTTAATAATAAATCTTTAGCAGTAAAGGGTATTCCATCGACCAAGCCGAGGGGATTACCATTTAACCAGCGCGCTTCTGAGGCATGGGCTTCGGCAAGAGCTGTGTTTTCATCTATGATCGCAAAGGCATTAACTGAGCTATTGTAAGTATTGATCTGTTCTAAGGCGGCTTTGGTTGCTTCAACTGGTGATAATTGGCGATCGCGATAAAGCGATAACAATTGAGAAGCTGAAAAATTGGCAATTTCTGACATATTTTTAGGATTGAATAAGAATTAGCGATTTTTAGGTAGGTAAGTCACGACGTTTGAGCAGAGAAAGCAGTGCGATCCCTTCAGCAAAGAGTCGATCTATAGCACCTTCCTCGCGCTCGATAACGCAGAGTGCGTAATCAATTTCAGCCCCAAGTTTACGAAGCTGATGGGCTGAGATGACGATTTGACCGCCAGAAGTTACTACATCTTCTACAATCAGCACTTTTCGATTATTAATCTCTGCACCTTCCGCTAATCGGGAAGTTCCATATTTTTTCGCTTCTTTTCTCACGAAAACAGTAGGTAAGCCAGAGTAGTGTGATAAAAGTGTGACTATGGAAATAGCACCAAGTTCAAGACCAGCCAATACTTCAGTATCACTGGGAATCAGATTAACCATCTGCTTCACGACAGCATCAAGTAAGCTCGGATTTGCCTCGAATTGATACTTATCAAAGTATTCGCTTGATATTCGTCCAGAGCGCAGTTGAAACGAGCCAACTAGATGTGAAACTTCATAAATTTGCTTTGCTATTTCGCTTTTAATTATTTCGGTTTCAGAGCCTTTGGCAAAAACTTCCATGTATTTAACCTTGTTAACAAAAATTTGCTCTGCTTTTTGAGTCATTAAATAACACCAATTTGAAAAGAGAATGCGACATATACATAAGCTCAAAGGCTTGTGATATCTAGTTTTCTGAATTTTGAATTTTGTTAGCGAGTCCGCGTACTCCTACCGAGAAGCAAGCTAGGCACAGCGTCTCGTAGAGAGCGTCATTTTTAATTTTGAATTGGTATAACTTACTTCCTTAGAACAATTTGTGATAACTTCCTGTTTAGATAAAATACGGTAATACAATCAATTTACCGTATTTTGTTTTATAACTCAATCTCCAAACCCACGCTGAACAACGAGTACTAAGTACCCAGACAAACGAAGCACATCAGTACTTATTGAGCAGCATTTTGGAATCAAGTTTTCTATGCAAATTCAAACTGTTGGAATTTTAAGCCCAGGCGATATGGGGCAGGCGATGTCTGACGACAAGCCGCTTCTCTACGAGAGGCTACGCTAACGTGTCTACGCATCTGTACTCAATCAACATGGATTGAAAACCATTGCTGCCTTGAATGACAGAAGCGATGTCTACGACGGTCTACGCCTATACACTCGACAATTAGCCGCCGCAGCTAATGTTGTCGATGTCGGTTCTTTAAAACAACTCGTCATTGAATCCGATGTCGTGCTGCCATAGCAATTCTCTAAAATCCGGCTACAGATAAAGCCACCATAAGATATTGCCTTTGGGCTATAGATGCAATAATTGGTTTGGTTAATTTTCCAATTTCAAGATAGAGAGCAGCACGTAAATCATCGAGGTTTTTAGGTAATAACCAACGAAGTCGGCGCTTAATATATTGCCAAACCTGGTCAATTGGATTTAATTCAGGAGAATGTGCAGGCTGAAATAATAAAATGATGTTATTTGGTACCTGAAGACGTTTGGCTTTATGAAATGCACCATTATCGAGTTGAATAATTAGTACTGAATCAGTAAACTGTTGAGAAACTAGATTGATAAATATCTGAAAACAATCAGTATTAAGATGTGATCCTCTCACCCGTAGCTGGTTGTTGACCTGCGATCGCTCTTTTTGCCCCAAAAACTTATCCCATTAACTTACCAATTTCATTTAATTTCTGTGACAAGATTTCTTGTCAAGATTGAAGTTGTTCACGACTATCATTAGCTAAAGTTATCTCATATAATCCACTACTTATTTTTTGAATAATTCCTTTTATTTCTTTTGATTCAGATTATACGGAAATTCATGAGTTGAAAATCCTGTAATGTTTCATCAGTGATGTTACTTACTTGGGTTTTTCCTTCTTTGACATATAATAATATGTTGTCATTTTTATCTTTAAGTAAGTAAATTTTGTCTTGGGCTTTTGTAGCAATTTGGTATTTTTCTGTTTGTACTGACATAATGCCATTGATATCTTCCTGTCCAATGATTTTAACTAAACTTTGGGCAAGACTGGTCATTTCATTAATTTTTTCTAGCTCCTTAATATCTTGCTCCATTGCCTTAAAAGCGTTCTCAAGACTGATATTTTCTTTGATGTATAAATCAGTTATCTCATGAATTCTATTGAGATATGTTTCTGATTTACCGAGTTTTTCAGATGCTACATACCAGTCTTGAAGATTTTGCACTGTATTAGCTTTCATCCGCAGGGTAATGTTATCCATCGCTCCAACCTGCTGTATTCTGGGTTGAGAACCGGATACCATAATGATGTCGTCTTTCGAGTAATTTCCTGTGTTGGCGCGTTCTCCCCATGCTTGCTCGTAATTCCGAGTGCTTGAAGATGTTTCAGGTGGCGCAGCTGATTTACCGATAAACTGGGTAGCTATTTGGGCGATCGCAATATCTCCTTCTTTGACACCATAAGTTTTTTGGTAATCTACACCTCTGGTGGTGTGTATCCTACCGTGTCCACGCATGGCATCGATAGTTGTATCAGCTGGTACTTTAGAAGGTTCGCCGTGCAGATGCAGCGAATAAACCATTGGTACTAGTTTTCCAGATATAGTCGGATTGTCTGGAATCTGAGGGTTAGCAACGCGTGCCGCTGTGGAAATCATAACTAATTATGCGGACATGATATTACACAACGATTCGTCTTAAAACCAGCTAGAAAGAGTGTTTTACTTCTGAATTCTGCTGTATTCAGTCCTAATCGCCCCAAAAAATAAAAATTACCTAAAACTACACTAAAATTACTGATAACTGCTAAACTCCAAAAGTTAAGATCGTCCAAGTAGGGAATCTAAAATAAAACCCAACTTTAAAATTTAGGAGCAAGAGCGTGAATTTGGACGATTTAGCTTTGCAGATAGAGAATATGCGTAAGCGCGTCGCCCTCTTGCAACGCCAGAGTGAACAGCAAAAAGTACAAGCAGATATTGAACTCGTCAACGCAGTATTCAAAGAAGTTTACCTAGCTTTGGAAGAACTCCAACTAGTAAATGAAGATTTAAAGCAGCAGAATGAAGAATTATCCAATACTCAACAAGCCTTGGTAGCACAAGGTCAGCGCTACCAAGAACTATTTGAGGAAGTACCAGACGCTTATTTTGTGACTGATACAAAAGGGATAATTCAGGAAGCTAACTCAGCCGCTACCACTCTGCTTAACATTTCTAAAAGTTTGTTGTTGGGCAAATCCATAGGGATTTTTGTACTTGAGAAAGAAATAATTGCTTTTCATTTAAAAATAACTCATCTGCGCGATCGCACCCAATTTCCAGACTGGAAAATGCAAGAGTGGGAAGTCAACCTGCGACCGTGTGACAAAACACCTATTATGGCTGCGGTTAAGGTAGTTGCTATCCATAATCAATATAGTAAGTTAGTTGGTCTACGCTGGCTATTACGCGATATTAGCGAAAGTAAGCGAACCCAAGCCAAGCTGCAATGGGCAGAAGAGGCGATGCGACAAGCACTTGCTAAAGAAAGGCAGTTTAGCGAACTTAAATCCCGTTTGCTTACCATCACCTCCCATGAGTTTCGCACCCCTTTGGCTACCATCCACTCTTCTGCAGAACTTTTAGAACATTATCGCCACCTCTGGAGCGAACAGCGACAACATACCCACCTGCGCCGCATTCAAAAATCAGTGATGCATATAACCCAGTTATTGAATGATGTATTGGTACTGAGTCAGGATGAAACAGGCAAGTTAGAGTTTAACCCAACACCCATAAATTTAGTAGAATTTTGCCGCGATTTATTAGAAGAATTACAACAGAGCGATCGCTCACAACACGCGATCGTTTTTAGCAGTGAGTGCCAATGTACAAGGGCTAATTTAGACGCCAAACTACTACGGCAAATCTTGAGTAATTTATTGTCGAATTGTCTAAAATACTCTCCCCTTGATAGTACCGTTAGGTTTTCTGTAACCACTAGCAACCAGCAAGCTATATTTCAGACTCAAGACTCTGGTATTGGCATTCCCCTTTCTGACATTGAACACATCTTTGAACCCTTCCATCGCGCTACTAATACAGTGAATATCCCAGGAATGGGATTGGGGATGTCCATCGTCAAGCAAGCTGTAGATTTACACGGCGGCGAGATTACAGTCGAAAGTGCGATCGGTGCCGGAACTACCTTTACAGTCATTCTCCCATTTTCGAGAAATTTCCATGTATAGCGGCTTGCACTCAAAATTTTGCTTGCCATGAATGTTTCAGCCCACTGGTTTAGGCACAGTCATGCTACCCACGCAATCGAAGAAGGTGTTCCGGTGCATTTGGTGAGGGCTACTTTAGGGCATACAAGTTTGGATACTACGAATAAATATCTGCACGTTAGCCCTGATAGGAGTTCTGGAGAAGTTTTAGTTAAGCGATGGTCTGAGCCGTTTTAATTAGCGATCGCTCTCAATGTGAAGATTTATATTGTAAAAATCATTGTTCCTTTAGCAAGTAGTGTATATTACTTAAATTAAAAACCAAATATTAAATTTATCCTTCTTCTTTTTTTACGAAAATATACATACTAGAGTTGATACATACAATCTAATTTTTGAATTTAAAGAGTTTCAAAGCTAAACACAAAAGTGTCATAAAACTATGCGACTAAAGTTATTTGTTACGGTCTTAGCCCTCAGTACAGTTGCCTTTAGCTATATTGCTACAATCAATTATCCAAGCTTGGCTCAGGCACAAACAACAACAACTTACTCCTGCGGCAAAAGTAGAGATGGCACACCTACTACCTATGCACGTACTGAAACTGGAAAAAAGATAGCAGTAATTCGCTGGTCAAAAAACTGGGGTGGTGAGTATACCCCAGAATCACGTTGTAAAGAGGTTTCTAGTAGATTTCAGATTGCTTCTGAAAAAGAAGTTCTAAAATTCATCACGAGTGGAATTATGAGCGGTCAACCAGTTATATGCGCTACCAGTGATTATGGAGCTCCTTGTAGTCAGTTGCTGCTCACGTTAAGACATGGTGAAAATCCTGATGAAGTCATTCAAAAACTTATAGGTGTGGGTTTTCGTGCGGAAGGCCCGCTCACTCAAAAACAAGATGGTTCTATTCAGTACTACTACGACATACAAAAAAAGTTAGACTTAGTACAAAAAAATGAGTAATTTCAAGCATTTTTAGTTGCTACTTTGCTTTCCTAGCTGGGTACAAGAATTTGTATATTCAGTATTAAATTTGGGTGTATTAACCATTTTTACATCTCAATATATTAGGATTCCTGCTTGATTACTGCTAGCTATACTGAGCCTCTTACCTCGGCTAGGTAAAGCTCACCTAGTATTGGAATGCAATGGGAAAAATATTATATTTCGAGGGCTATAAATCAATATGAGACAACAGGGCATTAATCAATCAATGGCGTTAGTTACTTGGATAGGAGTATTACTAATACTGCCTGTACAGGTAATTTATGTTTGTGTTTCTGCTCCAAGAGTTGTTGCTCAACAACCTACTCTTCAGTTGCCTCAAACGCAACTGAAACAATTAGCTCAGTCGATAACAGTCAAAATTTTATCTGGAGATAGTGGAGGATCGGGGGTTTTAATTAAGAAAAACGGAGAGTTTTATACTGTTTTGACCAATCAACATGTTTTAAAGCGAGGACAAATGTCTCGCATTCAGACTCCTGATGGTCGCATCTATCAAGCAAATTTAGTCAAAGGAATTAACTTTAAAGGTAAGGATTTAGTTTTTTTGGAATTTCGTGGCAATGCTAATTATGCCGTGGCTTCTTTAGGTAATTTATCGACAATAGCAGTCAACGAGCAAATATTTTCCGCAGGATTCCCTTTTGATAGTGACCCATCTCAGTCAAATGGATT
Organism: Nostoc sp. ChiQUE01b; assembly: GCF_034531255.1. Classification (NCBI taxonomy): domain Bacteria; kingdom Bacillati; phylum Cyanobacteriota; class Cyanophyceae; order Nostocales; family Nostocaceae; genus Nostoc; species Nostoc sp. ChiQUE01b. Next base: position 30,814 of record NZ_JAVRBM010000035.1, read on the forward strand.
TGTCTTTACAGAAGGAAAAGTAAGGCTAGTGCCACAGCAGGCTCTCAAAGAAGGTTATCGGATAGGGTATAGCAACGATATTGAGAAGGGTATGAGCGGAGGTCCGATACTCAATCGTCAAGGAAAAGTTATTGGTATCAATGGCATCCATGCGAATCCCCTGTGGGGCAATCCTTACATTTATGAGGATGGTTCTCAACCCACCCCCGCAGAGCGTGATTTAATGAGCCGCTACAGTTGGGGAATTCCAATTCAGACAATAGCTCAACTAGCTCCCCAATATATTTCGCAGGATGCCTTGCCTGCGTCAAATAGCCCCTCGAATGAAGGACTACCTGCAATAGCAAATGAGGTAAATAGCATTGCTCAAGAGATAACAGTCTTAATCAAATTGCCAAAGGGTAACGGTTCAGGGGTTATTATTGCCAAGAAGGAAAATACTTACTATGTACTAACTGCTGAACATGTGTTGCGAGATCAAACTAATTTGGAAGTTAAAGTTGTCACCCCTGATGGAAATAGCCATATAGTTAAAGTTAGCGACAACACAGTGAAAAAACTATCAGTAGACCTAGCAGTATTGCAATTTACTAGCAGCGAAAACTACCAAGTTGCAACTCTGGCGAACCATGATTTAGAAAAAAAGGGTGGTTTAGTTTTCGTTTCTGGATGGGTAGGCTCAAAACCAAATGAGGGAAAAATTATTCCTCTATTCACTGCTGGAACTCTTTTCGAGAAACAATGGGGAATTTTACAGGCGAAAGACCCAGTTCGTTTAACTTACGGCTATGGTTTAGTTTATACTAACGTTACTGAGGGTGGAGTTAGCGGTGGACCTATTTTAGATTCTCGTGGAGATGTTATTGGAATTCACGGAAGAGCAGAAGCAGAGGTAGTGGTTGAACAAGCTGGCTATGGCCGTCGTACCATGAATCTTGGTTATAGCCTTGGTATTCCAATTAGTACCTTTTTGAGTTTACTTACTCACACAGGGATAGAGTCAGGGCAACTAAAAATTTACAACAAACAACCATTACCACTAACAGATAAAGAACAAAATTCTATAGTTAAAGCTTTACTTAAGTTAAAACAACCAACAGATAATAGCGATGCAGTCGCTTGGCTTAATTTTGGTAATCAGCAGTGGCGTTTATCTAACTATGAAGATGCACTGGCAGCTTTTGATCAAGCGATAAGAATCAGTCCTAAACTCTATGAAGCCTGGTATGCGCGTGGATTGTCGCTATTAAGTCAAGAAAAATACTCAGAAGCTTTAGATGCTTTTAATAAAGCAATTCAAGCTAGCCAGGAAAGTAAGAAAGAATTTGCTCCTGCTTGGCGAGGTAGAGGTCAAGCTTTAATCAATTTAAACAGATATAAAGAGGCTTTGGAATCATTTGAAAAAGCGATCGCACTGAAGCCCGAGGATTTACTTGTTTATATTTGGCAAGGAACTGTACTGCAAACATTGGGACGTTATGAAGATGCTATTATAGCTTATGACAAGGCAATTGGAATTAAACCTCATCCTTTGGCATACTATAATCGGGGTTTAGTTTACGGTTATTTAGGACGTAGACAGCAAGCCATCGCAGATTTTAAAAAAGTTATAGAGATTTCTCCCGACTATGCTGATGCATATATAAGTCTGGGTCATGAAGAATATACATCGGGAAATAAAAATGCAGCCTTAGATTATTTCAACAAAGCTATTCAAATTGCCCCATATTATGCTGGGGGCTATTTCAACAGAGGTATTTTTAGATATTATTTAGAAGATAAACAGCAAGGAATAAATGACTTAGGAAAAGCAATACAACTTGACCCCAAAAATCCGTATTTTTATTTTAGATGGGGTGGAATTTATTATAACGAAGGAGACTATCAAGAAGCTATTAGATATTATGATAAAGCCCTTAAAATTAATCCATTGATTGGAGAATTTTATTATTCTAGAGGGCTTGCTAATTATAAGATAGAAAATCCCAAGGCAGCCTTAGAAAATTTTCAACAAGCTGTGAGACTATTTACAGAACAAGGAAAAGATTTCTTTTCAAAACAAGCACAGGCTAGAATACAAGAGATTCAAAGTTTTTCATCAAATGTTGATTTACGAAATGTTGCTACATATCAAGGAAATGCTTTAAATACAACTTATAAATATCCTGGTCATGTCACTATAAAGATAGCTGAAATAGATTTTAAATCTCGTAAAATTAAAGTTCAAATAGAGTTTACTCAAGGGCTTAATGGAGAGGGACTACTTGAAGGAGTTATAAATTCAAATAATGTTGCGGATTTATCAGGAATTGTTGGCACTTTAGAAACTGCTGGTTTTTTTGATACTAAAGTGAAAATTGAATTTATAGGAAATGATAAATTGAAAGGTGTATATACTCTTGAGGCTGGAGCTAATAATATTGCTGGAAGAACTCAAAATGGTGAGTTTACTGCTACGAAGGTTAAGGAAGTAAGCCAAGATAATTCCAGCAAGGAAGGATTAAATACTCAAGATGCAGAAGTCTACCTAAAAAGAGCTAACGCTCGCCGTAGCCAAGGAGATTATGATGGAGCGATTACTAATTATAACGAAGCGATTCGCCTTAAAGCTAACTATGCAGAAGCCTATTTTGGTCGAGCCATCGCCTTCGCCTTAGCTCAGAAAGATGAAAAGCAAAAAGCGATTGAAGATTTTAACACAGTATTACGTCTACAACCTAATTCGCTAGATGCTTACTATTATCGAGGATTGGTACGTGCGGATTTGAAGCAATACAAAGAAGCGATTGAGGATTACACTCAAGTGTTGCGTCCTCAAGAATTTTCAGGGATAGGTGTTAAAACAGAACTTAATCCGCAAACGAAAGTATTGATAGTTACTGAGATAATTAAAAATTCTCCCGCTCAAAGAGGTGGACTGAAACCAGGGGATCAAATTTTAGCAATAGATGGTAAGTCTACTACCGGTATGAATTTAGAACAGGCGGTTCAACTAATTCGTGGCAAAGTGGGAACATCTGTAAAATTGAGAGCGATCCACGCTGACAAAAGTGCTTTTAATGTAAGCATCATCAGAGCGCAAATTTTTGACTCTAAATTTGCTGAAGTTTACTACAATCGAGGACTTGCTTACGCTAAACAAGGAGATAAACAGAGAGCGAGTGAAGATTTTCAAAAATCCGCAGAATTGTATCAGCAACAAGATAATAAGGAAATGTACAAAATAGTAATGGACAAAGTAAGAGAACTTCAGAAGTAGTCTTCTATGATTAAATATCGTTTACCTAATCCATGATAAATCCTGTATAGTTGTGATGCTATTACTCTCTGTCTAATTTAAAATAAAAAAAACGAAACAAGATAGGATATATTACCGTAAATGGGGTAAAAGTGGCCAAGCTGTCACCTTTATTTTTGTAACCATTTTGTAGTAAGACTTTCAGGTGTAACGTGGCGGCTGGTGATGGGAGTTGTAGCATTAATCGATTTTAAACGAATTAATCATGTGCTGTACTTTTGGCTCGAATTGAGAAAACTTATCCTGTTTCGCCACATAGGTAATGACATAAAATTTATCGTTATTTAACGTCCAAATTTGTTTTTTTTTATAACTCTGCCCTTGAGATTTTTCTGTGTATATTATTTGACGCGCTTCCTTACCAGCTAACAGTACTGGATGTGGAGAAATAATATCCTTTGTCAATTCATGACTAATTTGATTAACGGTTTTTTGGGTATATTCGTCTAATGTTTTTGGTGATTCTGGAGTGTCAATACTAATTAGGACATATTCTTGAAAAGTATCAAATTGATTTTCTTTCTCAGAGACGAATTTAGCAATTTCACCTTTAATTGGGTCTCCTTTTCTAGCTTGCCAATTTGGGGGATATTCTATGCTAACTTTATAATTTTGATTAGAATCTTGATTAAAATCTTGATTGGAATCATAAAACAAAAAAGGATTTTTTAAAAAAGGGAATATAAGTAAACTAGAAACAAAGGTGATAATGCCAATAAATAGCGCAAGCTGACGAGTAATTATCACTTTATTGTTTTTTGTTTTGGTCTCAGGAGTGACATTGCTATTCTGGGATACTTCTGGGACTACAACTCTGGTTCCAGATTTTTGCTGATTCAGAGTGTTCTGATAGTCGAAAGTTTGTTTGCGTTCGCGTGGCGGTAATGCTGGTAATACACGCGGTGCAAGCTCTACCTTCTTACCCAATGGGGGTTTCAGGTTAAGCGGTTGATTGGTAAGACGGCGGTAGAAGGCTTGATATCCCTCTTCGGTATACAAATCGTACCGACTAAACCCGCGAATCATAATAGGAATAAAGTTTCCATCCGTAGAAGAAAGTATAATGGGGACAAACTTTGTGCTTTTTGCATGGGAATCGTAGAGTTCTTGAGTAATAATTGCTCCTTCCCAAGTGACTCCTCGTCCTATACCTAGTTCTTCCCGACCTCGAAATCTGCGATCGTACTGCTCGGTGCAAACTACAACTATAAAATCAGCCCATTCTAGTTGGTTCATCATCCATCGGGGCCACCCCTCCGAAGATGATTCTTCATACTGGTCGATGTTGCAATCAACTCCTTCAGCCCGCAAACGGTTGGCGAGGTCTAAAACCTTGTCTCTATGCTCCTGTGAATCATGACTGTAGCTAATGAAAACCTTTGGGGCGTTAGAAACGGAATTCATGCTATTGTTGGGTTTGAATAAAAATGGTTATTATTTTAAGCCATATCAATCAGTATTGATCCGAGATGTACAACTTTCACGTCGAACATCTCGGATCAAGATGAATAAGGCGATGTCCATAAATGTTATATAATTTATTCACATTTATTTGGACAAAAGTATCTTAAGCTATTTCTTTGAGTATTGTAATTATAATAAAACACATATTTTTTTCTTGAATACCAAAATAATTAATATTTACAGACCATTTCAAATATTTTCCTAACGTTCAATTCGTTACGCTCTCTGCGGGAGCGGGATTATAGCAATATAGTCCTGCTACCGGGACTTAGACAAATTAGGAAGACTGTGTACTCTCATCAATCACTTTTATTTATCGAATTTAAAAAAAAAAGTAATTGCTTGTATGCTAGAAGGTCTTTAAAGTAGAGTTAGCCGGTCAACAATAGGTTGATTGTAAAGTTTTTCTTCGCAGTCGCTTAGGGAAACGAACTCAAAAACTTTGTATCTTTAAATATGAGCTTAAAATATTGCGCCTGTGGTAATCTCTAACAAATCAGAATATGCACTTCTAGCCCTGTTAGAGTTGGCAACCTGCTACCCTAACGGTGAAGCCTTACAAATTCGAGAGATAGCGGCATTGCAAGACATCCCAAACCGCTATTTAGAACAACTCCTGGCAACATTAAGACGTGGAGGTTTAATTAAGAGTATACGCGGAGCCAAAGGTGGCTATGTTCTGGCACGAGATCCCGGAAAGATTACAGTCTTGGATGCTTTTAGCTGCATGGAAGGGTCAGATATTGTTGTCTCTCCCTGTGAGCCGACTCCCAACACGGTAGAAGGTGAGCTAATTCAGGAAGTTTGGCAAGAAGCACGTCAGGCTGCTAACTCCGTTTTGGAAAAATATACACTCCAAGACCTTTGTGAACGAAGATCAATCCGAGAACAGAAGGAACTAATGTATTACATTTAGGAAGGATGACCAAATCATTACTAATTCGTAATTAGTAAATTGAATGATCGTACTTGCCTCAAGATAGAAGATATTTCTCTTAAAAGAGTTGTATTTTGGGAAAAAACCTATCTATGAGGTTGACAATGGAGGCAAAAAGTGAAATCCTCAACCGACACGCACCACTAATCACTGCTGGAATTTTTCTTGGTGTGGGTCTTGGAGGCTTTATAGATGGAATTTTACTGCATCAAATCCTCCAGTGGCATCACATGCTCAGTAACATTAGACCTCTGACAAATAGGGCGAATATAGATTTGAACATGGTATGGGATGGGTTATTTCATACCTTAGATTGGGTATTCACCGTGACAGGACTTGTGTTATTATGGGGTGCTGGAAGACGTGATGATGTTCCTTGGTCATCACAAACCTTTATTGGATCGATACTGATTGGGACTGGGTTGTTCGACTTGGTTGAAGGTTTAATTGACCACCAAATTCTCGGTGTCCATCATGTCAAACCAGGCCCAAATGAGTTAGCTTGGGATTTAGGATTTCTGGCATTCGGTGCGCTACTTGTTGTCATCGGCTGGCTAATGATAAAAAAGTCAAGAGTCATTAGTCATTAGTCATTGGGCATGGGGCAAAACAGTTCCTTTTTTCCGAGTTCCGAGTCCTGAGTAAAGAAGCAAGATTCCCAACTCAGCACTCAGTACGGGCTAAACGCCCCGCTACCGCTAACATGACTCAGCACTCTTGAGGGGCATTGGGCACAAGGGGCAGAGGGGAAAGACTTACTGCTACTTCTCCCCTGCTCCCCTGCTCCCCTGCCCCCTGCCCCCCACTCCCCCTTATGACAGATACTTTTGAAAAAACTAGCTGGAGTTGGCATTTGTCTCAATTCCAACAACAAGCGGGTGAATGGTGGGAATACCAGTTTTACCGCTTTGAACAGGCAATACCCGAATTGCCTACTGGATGGTCAATTAGCCCAAGGCTTGGTGAATTGCTGAAATTCCTGTTTTGGCTGGTACTGGGATTATTTATAGCGTGGGTAGGTTGGCGATTATGGCGAGAATTCAGTCCCTATATATATTCTTGGCTAAATAGAAGTGGCAATCTTACTGATTTTCGCGTAAAAACTCGCTCCAATGAGTCATCCATTGCTCTTTTGTTGGAGCGATCGCAAGAATTTTATCGTCAAGGTAATTACCGTGAGGCTTGCCGTTGTGTTTATTTAGCAATGTTGCAGCAGTTGGATAAAAATGCGATCGCACCCCACAAACTCAGCCGTACTGATGGAGAATATCTGCAATTGCTGCGATCGTCTGTGACTCCCATACAACCTTATGAAACTTTAATTACCACTCACGAGCAATTATGTTTTGGGAATGCCGAGATTTTGCCAGACAATTATGAGCAGTGTCGGCAAGCTTATCGAGAAATTTCCCCGGAATGAAAAAGAGACGCTGCATTGCAACGTCTCTACACAAAACAAACAATATTCTATTTGGTAAAAATCGCGATCGCTCGATCCACAGCTTCCAAAGCAGTATTGACTTCCGCCTCTGTAACAATAAGTGGTGGCACAAATCGGACTACTTTTGGCCCGGCTGGTACTAGCAATACGCCCTCTTTGATGGCAGCATTGACGATATCTGCTGCGGTTATTTGAATATCGGCTCGTAATTCCAAACCGTTGATTAAACCCCAACCCCTAACTTCGCTAATATGCTGAGGATATTTCGTTGCAATCGCTTTCAATCCAGATCGCAACTGTTCGCCCCTGTCTTGCACATTCTGCAAAATATTTTCTCGTTCCAATGTCTGGCAAACACTGAGTGCTACACCACACACAAAAGGATTACCGCCAAAGGTACTGGCGTGTTCCCCTGGTTGAAAAACGTCGCAGAATTTCTTGCTCATCATTGCACCGATGGGGACACCCCCACCTAAGCCTTTAGCACTGGTGAAAATATCCGGTTCAACGCCGAGATGTTCGTAAGCCCATAATTTGCCGCTACGCCCCATACCAACTTGCACTTCGTCAAAAATCAACAAAACGCCAGTTTCATCGCAAATTTTCCGGAGCTTTTTGAAATAGGCAACATCTCCTGGACGTACACCGCCTTCTCCCTGCAATGGCTCGATCAGAATCGCCGCTACCCGATAATCGCCTTCATCCAACTCGCTAATCGCCACTTCCACAGCGTTAATATCGTTGTAATTTACGTAGTGGAACCCAGGAACTAAGGGATCAAAGTACTTTTGATACTTCGGTTGTGCTGTAGCGGTAATCGTTGCCAAAGTCCTTCCGTGGAAACTGGCATTGGCGGTTAGAATAATCGGTTTTTCAATGTCTAATACTGTGTGGGCGTATTTCCGCGCCAGTTTAATTGCAGCTTCGTTAGCTTCAGCTCCAGAGTTGCAGAAAAATACGCGATCGGCACAGGAATGATCGACAAGCCATTTTGCCAATTCACCTTGCTCAGGAATGTAATACAAATTAGAGACATGGTGCAGCTTTTGGATTTGGCGTGTTACCGCTTCTACCATCGCTGGGTGGGCATGTCCTAAAGTACAAGTAGCAATTCCCGCTACAAAGTCCAGATATTCCTGCCCCTGCGTATCCCAAACCCGGCATCCAGCGCCCCGTTCTAGGGCTAAGGGAAACCGAGCGTAGGTAGACATGACAGCTTCATTAAAGCTATCTGTATCAAAGGGACTAGATGCTACAGACCCTGAATCTGGGGGGATGGTGGCTTGGTCAACGAGAGTTTGTAGGCTCACTACCGCTCCTCCTGAAAGTTTTTCATTATATAGTTATTTACTAGTTTCCTAGAAATCCCTAAAAAATACTTTTTATTTATGCACAGCTCGTACTTCTTCTTAAGCTAACGCTTATATAACCTCGAACGCACGGCGGTGGTTAAAAAAAACTTTTTACTCAACGCTTGAGCAAGAGTATGAGCGACAGGCAATTTGCATAGGCGCAGCCCAACTTAGGCACCGCAAGTCTTGCATAGAGTCCAGGGGTTTTCTTACGGAGTACATACTTCACTCGTCAACTGCTGTCTAACCTGGGGTTTTAACGGTGCTAGGGTACATGAAGAAATTACCCTTGCTGTGTGTGGGAAAGCTGTAGCATCGCTCAAGTGAAATCACTCCATCATAGTTAATACCCTCTAGGAAAGCTCCCAAAAGGTATTAGTTTTTAAACTATTATTTTCAAAACTATTGATTACTTTTATGAAAGAAGTTGTGTACTATTATGTACTACTTGGATCTGCTGCGTTATCAGAATTCTGGTTAAACAACTTCACTCTGCTCCCACCGCTCACGATAAGGTTGCCTACACTGAACATAAACCCCGTCCCCGCAAAATCGTTCTGTATTCCATCTCCTGCTCCTCCTAGCACTGCGCTCATTTCCTCCTCGGACAGTTCTTCCATCAGTGGGGCTTTTGCATCAGTTTTGTGTAAATCAGTGATTTTAATGTCAGCCATGAGTTTCTCTAATAAATATTTAATTATGTATTCCATACATCAGATTACTGCATATCAACAAACTAGTAAACTATTGATACAAAATTCCCTACTTTTCCCACTTTTCTTACCTTTCCTGCTTTGGAAGCGCTCTCATAGCTTTAAAGTCTCACATCTGAAACCCCTTTACATCAAGAAGGGTTCTGTTTAGTTTTTGGAGTATTACTTGAACAACTTCAGAGGTATAAGAGATAAGTACAAAAAAACTCCCCTCTGCGATGAAGGGAGTTTAGCGATAAATTGAAAATGTTACTGGCTTAGTAGCCCAACAAACATTTCAAGGTGCATCTTAGCTTTGTGCAAATTCAGCAAGTTCTCTTGGTCAAACCTATCGGGGTAAGCCATTCTCCTACCTTCCAAGGTTATTTTGATCAGTGCTGCTTGCTCATCTGTGGGTGAATTCATTTCATCTATCACCCCTTCAAAAAATTGAATGACGCTAAATCCAGGAGATTTTAATCCCCTTCCTTCTCTTACCTGCTGGAGTGCTAGCTGAGGAAATGCCATCAGAGAAGTCATGTAGCTGACTTTGTATGCTGCACTTCCTGTAGGCTTAATACCGTATCCACGGCATAAGTCGCGTAATTCTGGGATAGTTTTGATTTCTAACTCGGAACGCGTGAACATAAAATAGAGTTACCTCTTGTAAAAGTGGTATCGGTAGGTAACAACTTTTCCAGGGATGATACCTACCGATTTAAACTTTATTTCGTTGTTAACATCGATTCAAGCGTTTTTCACATCTCTCAACAATGCCTAACCCTAAAGGTAAACCTGAAAATTTTGGAAATCAACCAAGTAAAGAACTAACCGAACAACTGAACTTTCGGGTTACTAAGGAAATGAAGGAAGAGGTGAAAGCACAAGAAGATCCTCCAGAATTCTGTAGACGCGCTATCCAAGAAGCACTAGATAAGAAAAAAGGTAAGTAGTCCTGAGTTATTGGACTATTAGTTTGACACTCAAATCGTTAGATTGGATGATGGAGTACGCCAATCTCTTGCAATACTCTTTTCGTTGCCTACTTACTTTTAAATGTTTCTTTTGATATCTGTTTAAATAACTATAGATAACTTTAAAGTTAATAGAAAACTAGAAAAAGTAGGTTAAAAGTACTATTGTTACCTCATTCTCAACACTTGAGCAAAAATATCAACGTATCCAAAAGGAGTTGATGGCTGGGGCGATCGCTCTTGGTGGTGTTTTCTTTATTGGCACTTTGTGGTACTCGTTAGTGGAGGGGTGGTCATGGGAAGATGCGGCTTACATGACAATCATCACTTTAGCAACTGTGGGATATGGAGAGACGCATCCACTAGGTAGCCGAGGACGATTATTTACAATTGCCCTGATTTTGTTGGGTGTAGTCAATATCGGTTACATTGTCAACAGATTTACAGAAGCGATCATTCAAGGCTATTTTCAACAAGGAATTCGGCTACAACAACAGAGGCGGTTAATGGAATCCTTATCAGAACATTACATCATCTGTGGATTTAGTCGGACTGGTCGGCAAATTGCCAAGGAATTTCGGACAGAAGGTGTAGCTTTTGTAGTAATTGATTCGGAGACGGAATCAATACAAAGGGCGCAGGCTGAAGGTTATACAGCATACCAAGGTGACGCTACATTAGATGACACACTCCTAAAAGTTGGTATTGAACGGGCGATGTGTATTGTTGCAGCCCTTCCTTCTGATGCTGAAAATTTATATATTGTTTTATCAGCAAAAACACTGAATTCAGGAATTCGGGTGATCGCACGAGCAAGTACAGAAGAAGCTTTGCAGAAGTTACGACGCGGTGGCGCAGATGAAGTGATATCCCCCTATATTACTGGTGGGAAGCGGATGGCTGCTGCGGCACTCAGACCCCAGGTGTTAGACTTTGTAGATGGGATTTTGACAGGTGCAGACCGCCAGTTGTATATGGAAGAATTTTTACTCGACCCGGCTTTCTGTCCTGTTGTGGGTCAAAGTTTGCAAAAGGCGAGATTGCGATCGCAATCTGGGGCATTGGTTCTGGCAATTCACCGTGTTGATGGGACTTTAATCGGTGGCCCCACTGGCGATACGATTTTAATGCCGGGAGATCGGCTAATTGGTATGGGTACAGCAGAGCAGTTGCGTAGCCTGAATCAAATTCTCGGCCCAATGAATTCCAAGAAACTGCGACAACCGAAAAATAACTGATTTTATTTTTTAACAGATGATAAAACTTAGACACAAAAAGACTTTTCACCCAATCCCCAATCCCTTGGTATAAATGCGATCGCCTAGCTATTTTCTGCAAGCCAAGTTTCTAAATTAGTGATCGTGGAAAAGTTCAGCAGTGCGATCGCTCATCGTTTGAGTTGAGATGCAATCGCGGTTGAAAAGGCAGGAGGGCGATGTCTATCGACAAGCCGCTGTGCGTCTACGCACTATGAATGCTAAATGCGTAGTTTACCGCCGCAGGCATCACCAATCTTCTAGCGACTATCTTAAAAGTCAAACGATCGCTACCAGAAAATGCGATTCGCGTTTTGGGATTTTGGGAGTGGATTAATGAAATTGGCACAAGCGATCGCTCATTGAGTTTTTTGGGTGAGTACGTTTCTAATACATAAATGCTACAAACCTAGTGAGTGATCGCGTTTTGGTTTTCCATGAGCGGACAAATAAATCGCCAATATTGTAGTGCGATCGCTCATCGTTATCGCTTTTATGAAATTTTCACTCTGCCCAATTTTCTATTTTCAGGTTTGGAATTTGTGAAAAATCTTTGTAATTACGTGTAACGATTGTTGCATTCTGAGCCAAAGCAATTGATGCAATTCGTAGGTCTTTTTCAATTCTCTTTTTTGCTAGAGCCTTAGAGCTTTGCCTTAATATTTGATAGCGATTTTCGGCATTTTTGTCAAAATTAAAAACAGTTATTACCTTGAAAAACTCGGTAGTTTCCCACAGCTTGGTGTAAAGGTGAGCAAGATTATTAGCTTGTGCAGGATCATTCAATCTCCCAGTCCAACCATTAAATAGCTCTTGCACAGTAATCACGGTAATTGCTACATTATTAGAATGCGTTGCAACTTGAGCAATGATTGACTTATTTCCAGCTAGAAACAGTGAAGCCTGGTCAGTATCGATAATCCATAAGCTCATATTTCACTGTTATCTTCGCGTTCTGCTCTCATTTCTTTGATAATTTCCATAAAATCTGGATCGTCCTGAAAAATTCCAGCAAACTTCATTAAAGGATTCTCCTCTTCCAGTGCTTGTATTGGCGCTGGAATCTTAAAAATTTCGGCTTTGGCTAGACGTTTTTGTAATAGCTGCTGAACTTTTTCAACTGCACCAAGTTTCGTTTTATCTTTTATTTGGCAATCAGGAACTTCTAGGACAGTAGCTGTAGTAAAACCATCAGCTGTAGTTTCTAATAAAATATTCCAGTTATCCACAAGATTTATTTACCTCGACCTGATAAAATTACATTTTCTTTTATTACAATTGTATCTAATTTTTCCAAGATATAGAGAAACGCTAACAAACCCTTGTTGCAACAAGAACACTCTGGAAAATTAAAGACACAACAGCTTACCTTATTCCCATTCGCTAAACTTTCCCAAATCGCCGTTCTCGTTGCTGATAGGCACACAGGGCGCGGTGAAACTCAGCCCGGTCAAAATCGGGCCAGAAAGCATCGGTAATATAAATTTCTCCATAAGCCATTTGCCAGAGAAGAAAATTTGAAAGGCGCATTTCTCCACTGGTGCGAATTAACAAATCTGGGTCAGTAATTCCGGCTGTGTACAAGTGCCTTTCAAACACCTGTTCATTAATTTCATCGGGTTGTAGCATACCTTGCTGGACTTGCTTTGCGATCGCCTGACAAGCTTGTAAAATTTCTTGCCGTCCGCCATAATTAGTTGCTACCGAAAACCGGATACCACGATTATCCTTAGTTTCTTCCATTGAACGGGATATTTCTTGTTGGAGCGATCGTGGCAGGTCTTGCAAATTCCCGACAAACTTAATTTGAACATTCTCTTCGACCATTTCCCGCAGTTCTTGGCGCAAAACTCTTTGAAATAGAGTCATCAAAAAATCTACTTCTTCCTGCGGTCTTTTCCAGTTCTCCGTTGAAAAAGCATAAGCTGTCAACGCCTGAATTCCCCAATCCTGACAACAGCGAAGTAAATCCTTAAGAGCGTCTACTCCTCGTTTATGACCCATAATTCGGGGTAGACCCTGACGTTTAGCCCATCGACCATTACCATCCATAATCACCGCAACGTGCTGCGGCAATAATTCTCGTTTTAAATCAGTAGGTAAATCTTGCAGTTTAGTTTGTTGTGCTGTCATTTTTTATCTCGAGAAGCGGTCGATGGTAATCTGAGTAAACGTGAAACTAGTGCTAGTGTCTTCCCACCTATCCGACGAACAAAACTCAACAGACCAGGAGCACCTGCTTCCCTATCTACGGTTGGAGACAAAACAGCCTCTAATGACTCTTTCAGCGTCCTAATCGTCAGCGGTCTATTTAGGGTTCCCCGTTCCGCTAAGGAAATAGAACCCGTTTCTTCAGAGACAACGACACAAATGCAATTTTCGACCCGCTCAGTAATTCCCATTGCTGCCCGGTGGCGTGTTCCCAACTGGCGCGAGGCTGTGCGTCCCGAAAGTGGTAAAATTATACCCGATGACACAATCCGTGAGCCACGAATCAATGTCGCTCCATCGTGTAACAAAGTTTTCGGCTGAAAAATTGTCTGGATTAGTTCTTTAGAAACTTCCGCATTTAGCTTTACCCCTGGCACAGAAAAATCTCGCTCATCAATTGGCCCTGTGGTTTCCACAATTAATAAAGCTCCAATGCGGTTTTTTGACAATTCTTTAACAGCCTCAACAATTTCATCAATTACACTATCAGATTTGGGGATTGCCAGACGGTCGGGTTGAAACAGCTGGCGGAATTCACCACGCCCCAATTGCTCCAGAAACCGCCGAAATTCTGACTGTAGAGCAACTGCCATCGCCACAGCACAACCAATCACCAACTTTTCTAGTACAAAACTTAGCAGAGGTAGTCCGAATCTGCCACTTAGTCCTGAGGCTAGCATTAAGATAATGAATCCCCGCACCATCCATAGTGTCCGGCGCTCACTAATAATAACTAGTATCATGTACGTCAGCGCCAGCACTAAGACAATATCCAGAGTCCCAAGTAGCAAGGACTGTGACCACCCCAGGTTTGTCAGCCATTGCTTCCACCAATCTCTCATGACATCTGGATTAAACTTTTGTCTCTAATTACAATTAGTCATTAGTCATTAGTCATTAGTCATTTGTAATTAGTTCCTGGCTAATGACTAATGACCAAGGACAAATGACTATTTTTTTAGTCTTTCTGGTAGGCGATCTTGTCGAATTAAATCTTCATAAGTTTCACGTTGCAAAATTAAATTTGCTTCGCCATTCGCCACTACGACTGCTGCCGGTCGGGGCAAGCGGTTGTAGTTAGATGCCATACTGTAATTGTACGCACCAGTTCCCATAACTACGAGAATATCCCCTGGTTCAGTCTTTGGAAGTAGTGCATTTTCAATCAGAATATCTCCTGATTCACAATGTTTACCAGCAATTGTGACTGTTTGGGTTAAGGGAGAAGACATTTTATTGGCAATGACTGCCCGATAAACTGATTGGTAAGTAATCGGGCGGGGATTGTCAGACATTCCGCCATCAATTGCCACGTAGGTACGAATTTCTGGAATAACTTTGGATGAACCAATAGTATAAGCAGTAACGCAAGCCGTGGCAATTAGCGATCGCCCTGGTTCACTCAGTAATTTCGGCAAAGGCAGGTTTTCGGCTGCACAAGCTGCTTGAATTACTTCACAAATCGCCTTCACCCACTCTTCAATGCTAGGGGGATCGTCTGATTCTATATACTTAATCCCTAAACCGCCACCAACATTTAACTCTGTAATCTTTAAACCATACTTTGCGGCATCTCGCAGCCACTGCACCATGAGAGCAGCTAAATCTTGATGCGGTTGGCGCTCAAAAATTTGGGAACCGATATGAGCATGTAACCCTACGCAGTTAATGACAGATTGTTGACTGACAAAAGCAAACAATTCCCCTAGCTGATTGGGATCAAAGCCAAATTTACTATCTAGTTGTCCCGTGCGGATATATTCGTGCGTATGACATTCAATACCTGGAGTCAACCGCAACATAATTCGAGGTTTTTGTAGAGTTGTATACAACTTCTCTACAATTTCTACTATAGTACGTAACTCGTGCCAGTTATCCACCACAATAGTGCAACCGGATTCTATGGCAAAAATTAGTTCCTCACGAGATTTGTTATTGTTATGAAGGTAGATTTTATCAGCACTGACACCCGCTTGTAGGGCGGTGTAGAGCTCTCCCCCAGATGCTACATCTATTCCTAATCCAACAGAAGCCGCGATCGCACAAACTGCTAAACAATTCCAAGCTTTTGAGGCGTACAATACTTGAGATTCGCCCTTGTAGTATTGCTTGAAAGTATCTCGGTACTGCTGACAAGCCGAACGCAAGGTTTCTTCATCTAAAATATATAAAGGTGAACCAAATTGCTCAACTAGGGTTGTGACATCACACCCACCAATCTCCAAGAGGTCATGATCATGAACTCTGGCAGTCAAGGGTAAAAGTTCTTGATTGGGCGATGGATTTGCGTTGGTGTCACGCCTTTGAGGTAAATATTGACTTCCAGAATGTTGAACCCCAGTGGGGTGAGTCGATACCATAACTATAAAAATTTTCCTTGTTCAAATTACGGGCTTTGAGTTCATCTCCCAATTCCCAGTTTACAAAGGGTTTGTAACGTTATTCAATAAATGTGATTTCATTAGACTTAGAAATTAAATTACTCACCCCAGAACATCTGAGTGCCTTGTTAGAACTGGATCGAGCCTGTTTTGGTGGTCTATGGACAATGGAGGGCTACCAACGAGAGTTGGACAGTCCTAACAGCGATTTGCTGGGTTTATTCTCTCCTGTCTATAATTCGAGACTGCTGGGGATGGGTTGCTTTTGGTCAATTTTAGAGGAAGCTCACATTACAATTTTGGCGGTTCATCCCGAATATCACCGTCAAGGTTTGGGACAGGCTTTATTATATTCACTCATTAAGACAGCTTGCGATCGCAAAATGGAGCGAGCTACCCTGGAAGTGCGAGCTTCCAACCTGGGGGCTATATCTTTATATCAAAAATTTGGCTTCAAAACAGCAGGGCGGCGGCGGCGTTACTACCAAGATAACGATGAGGACGCTTTAATCCTTTGGCTACCAGATTTACAACACCCCAAATTTCAAGCAACTTTAGACCAGTGGTATTCCATTGTCAGCGATCGCCTGGACAAATCCTCTTGGCACTTTTTAACTAATTCGTAATTCGTAATTAATTATGAATTATTTTAATAAAGTGTAAAGGTTTAAATCCCCGGCTTCTATCAAGCCACAAGTGTTGTGGCTCTTGTCTTTATCCCCGTTACAACACGGAAAAAGCGAATTGCGAATTGGGTTAGCGAAGCGGTAGCGAGTCTTCTCCCTTGGCGCTAGCCTCTCCCTTTGGGAGAAGGGGAGACGCCAAGGGCGAACGAGCGTCATTGCGAATTGCGAATTGGTTTAAGTGTTAGGGATTATTAATTTTGAATTATTGAGGCTTGCGATCAGCCTCAGCAAAAAAATGCAACTTTGCTACACTAATCTAAATTTAAATATTTGAACAAAAAATGTTTTACTATAAAAATATATTATATAAATTATTTTTGCTTGATATTAAGAAATATATATGTTATAAATAAATGTTTGGGATTGAGTCAAGAAACCCTTAATTTAAGCAATTAGCTATTCGTAATAAATCCCAAAAATGCTGGTGAACTAAAGCTCCTCAGTACACTAGCTAGATAAAAGTAGTCAATAGTAACAATTAGCCTATCAACTCAAGTCATAGCTTCAGGATGTCTATAATCTGTTATACAGGCATCCAAAAGCTTTGCCTGTGCTAAAATCAGCATACCGGCACGACCGCAGATGATGGGATAAAGCCATGTTTGAGCGCTTCACAGAAAAAGCCATTAAGGTAATCATGCTGGCCCAAGAAGAGGCCCGCCGTTTAGGCCACAATTTTGTCGGCACTGAGCAGATCCTCTTGGGTCTGATTGGTGAAGGCACCGGTGTGGCCGCGAAGGTGCTGAAATCAATGGGCGTCAATCTCAAAGATGCTCGGATTGAAGTTGAAAAAATTATAGGCCGGGGATCGGGCTTTGTGGCCGTGGAAATTCCGTTTACGCCACGGGCAAAGCGAGTTTTGGAGCTCTCCTTGGAAGAAGCACGCCAACTGGGGCATAACTACATTGGCACCGAGCATCTGCTGTTGGGCCTAATCCGCGAAGGGGAAGGCGTCGCAGCCAGAGTGCTAGAAAACCTCGGTGTGGATCTATCTAAGGTAAGAACTCAAGTCATTCGGATGTTGGGAGAAACTGCCGAAGTTTCACCAGGCGGTTCATCCGGGCGCACAAAAACCCCGACTCTGGATGAATTTGGTTCAAACCTGACCCAAATGGCGATGGACAATAAGCTCGATCCAGTGGTAGGACGCGCCAAAGAAATTGAGCGGGTGATTCAAATATTGGGTCGCCGAACCAAAAATAACCCAGTGCTGATTGGGGAACCAGGGGTTGGTAAAACAGCGATCGCTGAAGGTTTAGCTTCACGCATTGCCACCAAAGATGTCCCTGATATCCTCGAAGATAAACGCGTTGTCACGCTGGATATTGGTTTACTTGTAGCAGGAACCAAGTACCGGGGTGAATTTGAAGAACGCTTGAAAAAAATCATGGATGAAATCCGCTCTGCGGGTAATGTCATTCTCGTGATTGATGAGGTACACACCTTAATTGGTGCAGGTGCGGCAGAAGGTGCGATTGACGCAGCGAATATCCTCAAGCCAGCTTTGGCCAGAGGTGAGTTGCAGTGCATCGGCGCTACAACCCTAGATGAATACCGGAAGCACATCGAGCGAGATGCAGCGCTAGAGCGGCGTTTCCAACCAGTAATGGTTGGCGAACCTACAGTTGATGAAACAATTGAAATTTTATATGGTTTGCGCGAACGCTACGAGCAACACCACAAACTGAAAATCTCCGACGAAGCATTGGTAGCGGCGGCGAAGTTATCAGATCGTTACATTAGCGATCGCTACCTTCCAGATAAAGCCATCGACTTAGTTGATGAAGCTGGCTCGAGAGTGCGCTTGATTAACTCCCAGCTGCCACCCGCAGCCAAAGAGTTAGACAAAGAACTGCGTCAGATATTAAAAGAAAAAGATGACGCGGTGCGCTCTCAAGACTTTGATAAAGCTGGGGAATTGCGCGATCGCGAAATGGAAATCAAAGCTGAAATCCGGGCGATCGCTCAAAGCAAGACCAATGCAACTGGCACTGAACATGAAGAACCTGTAGTTACAGAAGAAGACATTGCCCACATTGTCGCTTCTTGGACTGGGGTACCGGTGAACAAACTCACCGAATCTGAATCTGAAAAGCTGCTGCATATGGAAGACACCTTGCATCAGCGTTTAATTGGTCAAGATGAAGCTGTGAGAGCAGTTTCACGGGCAATTCGTCGCGCTCGTGTCGGTTTGAAGAATCCTAATCGACCCATCGCTAGCTTTGTGTTCTCTGGACCGACTGGTGTAGGTAAAACCGAGTTGGCGAAATCCTTAGCTGCTTACTTCTTCGGTTCCGAAGAAGCGATGATCCGCTTAGACATGTCCGAATACATGGAGCGTCACACCGTCAGCAAGCTGATTGGTTCCCCTCCAGGTTATGTTGGTTATAACGAAGGTGGTCAACTAACTGAAGCCGTGCGGCGGCGTCCTTACACCGTGGTGTTGTTCGACGAAATCGAAAAAGCACACCCCGATGTATTCAATATGCTGCTGCAAATTTTGGAAGACGGTCGGTTAACTGATGCCAAAGGTCGCACGGTGGACTTCAAGAACACTTTGCTGATTTTAACTTCCAATATTGGTTCTAAGGTAATTGAAAAAGGCGGTAGCGGTATCGGCTTTGAATTCTCCGAAGATGCTAGCGAGTCAACTTACAACCGGATTCGCTCCTTGGTGAACGAAGAATTGAAGCAGTACTTCCGTCCAGAGTTCCTCAACCGACTCGATGAAATTATTGTCTTCCGTCAGTTGAGCAAGCCTGAAGTGACCCAAATCGCCGAAATTATGCTCAAGGAAGTATTTGGTCGTCTTACTGAAAAGGGTATCACCTTAGAAGTTAGCGATCGCTTCAAGGATCGTTTGATCACTGAAGGTTACAGTCCCAGCTACGGCGCAAGGCCATTACGTCGGGCAATTATGCGCCTGCTAGAAGATAGCCTAGCAGAAGAAATTCTGTCTGGTCGCATTAAGGATGGTGATACAGCCTTAGTTGATGTGGATGAGAATGGCGTTGTGCAAGTTAGTTCTCAACAGCGTCGGGAATTGTTACCCCAAGGTGTTGAGTAAGATTTAGGGTTTGGGATTTAAGTCTCAAATAAAAAATTAGAAAACGGTAGAGTATTAATTGCTCTACCGTTTTTTGTATTAAAAAATTAACAACACCTACTTTGCATTTGGTGGTGTAGTTATTATACTGGACTATTCTGGCTTACTCACATAGAGAGAATCATAATGGAACCTATTCTAAGAGGTCATTTCAATAATTTCAAACAAGCATTTGAAATAATTTCTACTACTGCATCTTCTGAAGAAGACAAAAAAAAAGATGCAAAAGCGTTTGAAAAATTTGTAAATTATGTTTTGTTAAGTTTAGATTACCCGGATATTTTTACAGCAGATGCAGAATTGTTAGATTTTGTCTGTATCGGTGGTGGTTACGACACTGGTATAGATGGAATAGGAATCAAGGTTAATGATAGATTAGTGCGAAATAGTGATGAAGTAAGCCAAATTACCCAAGCAAATAAGAAAATCAATGTTGAGTTTGTGTTTATTCAGTCCAAAATGCAGACAAAGTTTGATACTTCAGAATTTACCACCTTTGGAACGGGTGTAAAAAACTTTTTTTCAGATGGTTATTTGACAGAAAATAGTAAAATTAAAGAATTTCGAGATATTAAAAACTTTATCTATTCTGACAATAAAATAATTTCAAAACTTGAGAAAAATCCAAGTATTTATCTTTACTATATTAGCACTGGAACAGAACCGACAGATGAAAACTTTAAGGGAAACCTGAAATTGCTTAAGAAAGAACTTACAGAAGGTGGATATTTTTTTGGCAATGTTGAAGTAAACGTTATAGGTGGAAGGCAACTGATTAAATTTTGCCGAGAATTGGAAAATAAGTTTGAAGTCCAAATGAATATTATTGATATTTTCCCTCTAATTGTAGACTCAAAAGCAGACGTTAAAAAAGCTTATGCCTTTACTTGTAATGCTTCAGAATTTCTGAAAATTTTGGAAAAAGAAGATGGAACATTGCGCCGCTCTTTATTCAATGATAATGTTCGTGATTATTTAGGTGCTAATGGAGCAGTAAACAGTGAAATTGAAAAAACGATAACAGATAGCCCTGAAATGTTCTTGCTGTGCAATAATGGTATTACTATAGTCTGTAGTGATTTTGAGCAAGTTCGGGACAAATTAGTTAAAATTGAGAATCCTCAAATTGTTAATGGGTGTCAAACAAGTAATTCTCTTTTCAATCTTAAAAATACTTCAAATATTAAAAAAGCACAGTTACTTGTAAGACTCATCTCTACAGAAAACTTGAGTATATCTAATAAAATAGTTAGAGGGACAAATAAGCAAAATCAAGTTTTAGACGAAGCTTTTGAGGCCACGCTTCCTTTTCATCAAGAAACTTTAGAGCCATTTTTTCTTGCATTTGAAAATGATGTAAAAATTTATTATGAAAGACGTGCAAAACAATATAACAATGACCCACTTATAAATAAAACGCAAATAGTCAATTTGAGGATTTTAACTCAAGCATTTGTCGGTATGTTTTTAAATTCTCCTCATGCTTCCCACAGACACGAAGCCAAATTGCTAGAAGAATATGCCGGAGAAAAAGAAAAAAGAAAGATTTTTAGAGATGATCATAGCCCCTGCCCATACTACATCTGTACTCTAACTTGGTACATATTTGAGAAATATTTTAGAGAAGAATGGATTGATAAGAAGTACAGACCATATAAGGCACATCTTTATCTAATATTCAAGTATAGCGTTGGCGAATTTCCTCCCAAACAACTTATAAAATCAAGAGCCTTAGATTCCTATTGTGATAAGCTATTAGCTTTTTTGAAAGAACCTCAGTTTAAAAATCAAATAGGCAAAGTATTGTATATGTTTGATACAACACAAAATCTATGGACTGAAAGTAGAAGCCGTTTTAGTATCAAAGATAATAAGGAATTCACGGATTTGCTTATCCAACAATCATGTGAGCATTTTATTCAAAATCAAGTTCCAACAACTGAAAAAGATGCTGAAACAGTTTATAAAGGAACGATTTTCAGAATAAAACAGGAAAATGGGCATTGGTACGGTTTCATTAAACGTGGATACCAATATGAAAATGTATACTTTGATAATCGTGCTTACAAAGGAGATATCAAAGAGTTAGTTTCCAATAAAAACGTCAAATTTGAAATGGGGAATAATGACAGATCCAACTTTGCAACAAATGTTGAATTAATAGATTAAGCAACAAGCCTAACTAATCTGATATTAGTGTTGAGTTTCGTGCCTCAAACTAATTTACATAGATTTTCGTTTTTATCCCAATTGTGAAATTTAGCTGGATGCCTACGGCAAACTTTGCTAACGCACATAGTTATATGTTGAGATGTTGAGATAAAATCAATACAAAGCAGGAATTAAGGAGCAAGAACGTGCAAGCCATACTTTTAAGCCGCGAAGAAGTTGCACGACGTGCGAAAGAACTATATGAAAACAGCATTCGTCAACAAGTAGAGCAAGAAGAAAACATCGGTAAGATGGTGATTATTGATATAGAAACAGGTGAATATGCAGTTGACAAAATAGGTATAGAATCAGCACGATATTTACGTAACAAACACCCATTTGCTCGACTATATGGTATTCGCATTGGTT
This sequence comes from Nostoc sp. ChiQUE01b, assembly GCF_034531255.1. Classification (NCBI taxonomy): domain Bacteria; kingdom Bacillati; phylum Cyanobacteriota; class Cyanophyceae; order Nostocales; family Nostocaceae; genus Nostoc; species Nostoc sp. ChiQUE01b. The sequence continues at coordinate 53,192 of NZ_JAVRBM010000035.1, forward strand.
ACAAAGTTGCTGTTTCTTTCTGTGGTTTTCTGGAGCGTGATTCGCAGTGATTTCTGGTATTGTCAAGGATGCACACGCAACCGTTAATGTACAATTTCGACTGCCAAATCTACCAGATTTTACTATTGAATTTGTTATAGACACAGGTTTTACAGATTACCTTTGTCTACCACCAGAAGCAGTTGTTTTATTGGGTTTACCTTTACTGTATGAGCACCTGCAAATCTAGCGAGACGCTATCGCGAACGCTGCACCACGTTAAGGCATCTCTACAAGGATTCTGGATAACGTATATTTTTTAATTTCACCAGATATTTAATAACCTTTCGCAAGATATTTGATGCAGAGACACGATTTTACCCGCATCTCTACAATGTATTTTCATAAGTTTTATTCTGCGTTCACAAATTCCAAATATCCATTGCTAAGTTCTTTCACTGCTAAATCATAAAATTGCTTACCATGTTCTGGTGTTGCTAAAGCTGGATTTGATCCCATGCGTCCATCTGGATAACGCACTCGAAAGTCAGCAGCGCTATAAATCCTATGTCCGCTTGCAACTTCTGGTGAAAGGGGTGCTTGCTTAATCGCTTCTGGATAAACGTATTGAGTTAGGGCGACTTCGCTTGGCGTTGCATGAGAACCTTCTTGATCCCCATATAATTCTTTAGCTAGCTTATATACAGAACCGCACATAAACCAGTTTGCCACTTGACATTGCACCTGTTGAGCATTGGCAATCTGCAAATCTTCCAAATGAGCATAAGTTTCTGAGAAAGCAGCTTTGAGGGTAGCAATATTACCACCGTGTCCGTTAATAAAGTAGAACTTGCTAAAACCAGCTTTGCTTAAACAAGTTACATAATCTCGCACTACTTGAATTAAAGTGCTGGGACGCAGACTGATTGAGCCAGGAAAAGCAGTATGGTGTAGTGCCATCCCTACATTGATTGTAGGGCCAACGATCGCACCAGTTGCATCACCCACACCGGCTGCGATCGCTTCTGCACAAATAGCATCAGTACCAATTAACCCTGTTGGCCCATGTTGTTCTGTGGAGCCAATAGGGAAAATAATCCCCTTTGACTGCTGTAAATAAGCTTCGACTTCTTGCCAAGTACTTAAATGCAGTAACATTGTTAATGATTTTCCTCAATAAAATTGCGGTGGGATCAAACCTTTTGCTGCTAAACAGCATATTCTGTAACTAAACTCCCACTAACATGATTATGAACTCTCTGAATTTTCTGTGCTGGTAATAGCACAAGATCCCCGACTTCGCAAAAGTTGTCGGGGATCTTTGTTTACTGCCAAATTTGGAGATAATCAGCGATCTATTTCTACTAATATTGTTTAGGCGACGGAGTTGCAACAAGTTTTGACAGAGATGGATATAAGCAATTTACTGATTCTGCTATTTTAGCCTACGATACTCGCTGCAAACCTTCCGATGATAGAAATCAAAATTGATTTATGAAATGTTGCTTTTCTGGATAATCAAGAAAAAAAGTTGATCAATTTTGATTTTTGACTACTCAAAGTAATAATGCTTCTTTACGTCCCTTGTAATTTCCCATGTACAGGACATACCAGCGGGAAAAATCACTAAATCACCCTTACCCATTTGCACTGGTTCTCCGCCATCAGGAGTAACAAGTACGTCACCTTCCAAAAAATAGCAAGTTTCTTGAGAATCATAAGTCCAAGGGAATTTTGAAACTTCCTTTTTCCAAATTTCCCATTTAAATACACCTAATTCATTGAGATATTCTTGTCTGGGTTGATGCTCAATTTTAATTTCCATATTGTTTTTTACTAGTTATATTCAGCAGTAAGATTGAATATCCTCTCCACACTGATCTACTAGATAACACAAAGCGCGAAAACGCAAGTAGACAAGTTCGTTATAAAGGGGATTCAGCTTGCACATTGGCGGAATGTGTCCTATTTTGCGACCAAAAAGCATGAGATCACGCTCAAATGGACACTGGGCAGGAATTAATTTAGCAATAAATCTAGCTAATTTCCGATTCTGAATCTCAATTTTATCGAGCCATTTACGTAATGGTTGCAGTAAATCTAATTTGGTTTGAGCAAATTGCTTTTTACTACCTGCTTGATTCTTTTCTTCTAAAGGTTTAATAAAAGCAGGCAGAAAAATACGCTGATTCTGTGTTTTAAGCATAGTTTTAGGCAAGGTTTTCCTTGTGAATATGAACTATTTGCCGATTGAGAATATCACCATGTAATATGTTTAGTCAATTTGCACTGTGCTTGTAGATTAAGAAGCAAAGTAAGCATAATGCAAACAATTTACATGCATCTTTGGGAAGAGAAATGGTTTAACTAATTGTTATTTAAGCCCACCAAATCATGAAGAACTGTCCCGTTAAATACAAAATAACAAAGAAAATATAAAAATGGCATTTCTTTAACTTATGGATTTCTAATCTTAAAAATAACAATCTTATATATTATATATAAATGCCTGGTTCGGAAACTGACTAGTATCTAGAGATGTAGTTTATGGTACACAAACACAGTTTTGTTCTGACTCAACATACATTTCGCTAGGATTAGCCCCTAATATCTTTCGATTTTAGGGTATTGAATATCCATAAAATTGTCTGATATGCTACACAAGCTAACCTAGATATTATCTAATAAGTAGCCATAAATCGATTGATAAGTCAAAACTAATGTAAGGACTTATACAAGAGCAAGGGGCACTTGTACTGAGTAATTCTACAGTTTTTATAATCAGCTTTGTGCAACTACTCACCGTGAGATTTTACCTTTAGCACAGCCTCTTGTAGAAAAGTATTGGTTATTCTCCTCAATCCTCACTCCCTGATGATGAAAAACTTATTATTTAAAATATCTTAACCCAGTATTAGCCTGATATTTGCTGATATATTCTACATTCTGTTGCTCTAATTTTGACAGCAATTTAGGTGGAAATGTCTTTGGTGAATATGTAGGACGATACCAAGGTTGGTTATTAAAGTAATTTTGCAATTCAATATTATCAAAACGGCGGCCATGAATGGCAAAAATCGAATTTCGCATAATATCTAGTTCAAAACCGCTTTTACCATTCAAATCTGCATCGGTTACAAGTCTTTGAGAAAGCCAGAAATAATTGTTGAGAGTCGTGGTATCAATTGGCGGTATTGATGTAGTCGAGGAAGGTGATTGAGTTGGAACAGATGGGGTAGTTGGTGTAAATTTGGGAGTTTCCACCACGGGGCTTGTAACATTTGACGGTGTTTCTGAAGGTAATACTGTTTTGTCTGCTGTAGATTGAGAAGATTTTGGTAACACTTGACTAATAATCACAGATGCACCAATTAACCCACCTGCAATCAAACTGCCCATGAGAATATTATTCTGACCATTGCTACTTTGAGAGCTAGGCTGTGGTTTAACAGGTGCTGTCTGAGGTGGCGGTGCAGAGACTACAGTTGGTTGAGTCAAGAGGGGTTGCGTTGGTGGAATTGGATTTGCTATGCTCTGCAAAGAATCTAGCATTGCTCTGGCTGTAGGGTAGCGATCGCGTGGATGATAAGCGATCGCCCGATCGATTACTCTTGCCATAATTGGGCTAACATGACTGGCATATTGCCGCCAGACAATTTCACCCGTTTGGGAATCGGTTTCTAGTTGTTGCGCTTGTTTACCAGTCAGCAAATAAATTACCGTCATTCCTAAACTGTATAAATCACTAGAATAAACTGGTCTACCTGCGGCTTGTTCGCTCGGCATATAGCCCGGTGTACCAATCACAATCGAACTGGTAGGATTGCCTTGAGAATTTACTACTGTTCCCATTGACTCCCGCACAGCACCAAAATCAATCAGCACTGGTTTAGCATCCCGATAACGCACAATAATGTTATCCGGCTTAATATCCCGGTGAACGATATGCTTAGAGTGAACGTAATCCAGGACTGGTAATAAATTCATGAATAATTCCTGAACAGCGCCTTCACTAAATAGCCCCTGCTTCTGGACTTTTGCGGTTAAGGTATCGCCTTCAACCCATTCTTGAACTAAGTAAAATTGTCCACCTGAAGAAAAGTAGGCATATAATGCCGGAATTTGGTCATTTGTGCCACCGAGTTCTTCTAAAATAGCTGCTTCGCGTTGAAACCTCTCTTGTACTAACTGGTAAATTTGGGGATTGTTGTGAATCGGTCTTAGTTGTTTAACCACACAACGGCGCTTTGAAGGCATATAGGTGTCTTCAGCTAGATAGGTTTCACCAAACCCACCAGCACCCAGTGTGCAGATAACTTGATAGCGATCATTCAACAGCTGTATTGTCATGGGAGATTACAAGCGATATTCATAAGATAGTTTTCCCCAAAACTAAGTAAGTCGGCGGAAAAATTTATAGTTATGTAACAAAAAGTTAAGGAGAATGGTTCGAGTAAAATTTAACACGTTCTGTAGTATAGTTTCCTCGCTCTCCCCTGGCTTGAATACCATTTATTACCCCATAGGCAAGGTCTAATTCATCGTCAAACACTTGTCCTGATAATTCATCTTTTTTGAGGTGCTGCCACTCCAATTCAATTGGATTCATTTCGGAGCAATATTTGGGCACAAAGAAAATGTACAACCCTATCTGTTCCCATTTAGACCATAACTGCTGTACCTATGAAGCACCGATGTATTGGTGACCTTAGTAGATATATTCTACGTATTTACTTATCTTCACATAGTTTGGTTTTTTTATGCCGACTTACTTATACATAATTGTAAGGGCACAATATATTCTGCCCCTACGCGTGTTGTCTATTCAATTGAAAAACGCTGTAATCCTTAGCCAGATGCAACCTAATTAATCTTAATTTCCGATTTTTTCTTGGCAATCTGAGCTTAAATCAAAACTTTGGCATTCTCTAGCTTCCGACAATTGTCTAACTGTATTATCAGGCTGATAACTTATCAAAGTTCCTGCAACCGCAGCTAGTGTAACAACAGTAGCTAGTCCCAACAAAGTAGTTCGTTTTTGAGGTTTGATTGTACTGATGAAATTCTCTATCCTAGTGGAACTACCAACAACCTCAGTTGGCCCAAGTGCTTTTAAAGCAACAGCTGCACTAGCATAGCGACGTTTTCGGTTGCGTTCCACCATTTTCATCAACCACCACCGGAAACGCGGACTGATTTGAGGAACTAATTGCTGGAAATTAAAGCGATAGTTATCATCAATTAATTTGCCAATCTCAACAGAACGGGTATTAGTAAGTAAGCAAATTAGTGTTGCTCCTAAACTATATAAATCTGATGCTTCTGTCAGAGAATGACCAAACTGTTCTTCTGGTGGCATAAAACCTGGAGTTCCTGCTATAAAGCTGCTCAGAGCTACTTTCGCACCCTGTATTCTAGCCAACCCAAAATCCACCAAGTAAGCATTTAGTTTTTCATCAACCAAAATATTCTCTGGCTTAATATCCCGATGAATAATTGGAGAAACTTGCTTTTGCAGATAAACCAAAATTTCTAAGATTGACAAAGCAATTTGCTTAATTTCTTCAGGATAAAAGCTGCGTTTTAATCCCAAGGATGGGGCATTTTTATATTCCTGTACCAGATAAAAAGCCCCTGGCATTTCAAAGGAATCTATATAGCGAGGAATGCGGGAATGATTGAGTTGTTGCAAGATTTCAATTTCGCGCTGATATGCTTTCACACCTGATAAATCAGCACCTGCACGAGCAAAACAAAACTCTTTAATTACTACCTGTTGATTAGAGTTGAGGATATTAGCTAGATAAGTAATCCGTCCCCCTTCTCGGTTGCGTCCTAGTTCGCTGATGACTTGATAGCCAAGTTCTGAAAAATCTGGATGGTGATTTAAGGGAATTACCCTTTTATCTCCATTACGCACATCAAGCTCCATTTTATGTACCATACGACTTTGATTCTGTCAAGGCGCAATTCAAAGATTAAGATCCACTCACCCAGATTGTTAGCCCCATTTTTACCTTGCTTGGGCTAATACATATCGGCAGAAAGGCGAAATTATTACCTTTGCGCTAGCCAATCGACAATCTGGGCATTGACAACATCTGGAACCTCATCGTGAGGACAATGACCGGCATTGGGAATGGGAACAATTTTGATATTTTTGCCATTCTCCCGCGCCTTTTCGTAAATCTTGGCCCCGGTAATTGGTGTCCAGGGATCGTCAGCACCCCAAATTACTAATAAAGGACATTCTACTTTCGGCAAAAGTTCCTCTGGACTGGGGCCAGGAGGAGCTGTGAGAATGGAGGCGAAGACTTGTTGCGCTCCTGCGTCGCAAGAGGGAGTATAAAGTAAATCAACTAATTCATCGGTGACGGCTGCACGGTTTCGGTAAATTTGGTAAAGAGTCCGGCGAATTTGGGCTTTTTGGCGGATGCGGTTAAAGACTAATTTACCTGTAATTTGCGATCGCACAAATCGATTAAAAGTTGCCATTACAATCCGTAGTGGCGGGTTCAATTCGTGGGGACGATGACTCAACCCACCCGCAGAGTTAATTAAAATACCGCCAGCAGCAATTTCTGGATGTTTTACCAGTACAATCAAGCTCAGAAGTGCGCCAATGGAGTTGCCAATAAATATAGCAGGTTCCTTGATGTGTGCTGTGCAAAAATCTTTCAGCAGTTCCACCCAAACTTCTACGCTGTAATCAATGGGCGCTTTATCGGAACCACCAAAACCTAAAAGGTCTATAGCAAATACTTGGTAGCTAGCATTAGCTAAGACTGGGATATTTTTGCGCCAGTGTCCAATGGAAGCACCAAAGCCGTGAACCAGTACTAAAGGGCGTCCTGTACCCATGACAGTGTACTGAATTTTGTAGCCCTGCCAAGTCCAAAAGAATTTCTCAAAGGCGTCTTGGGTTGTAAGCTGCTGTGTAATTATACTCATTATTAAGATTAATAAAGCTTTCTTTAAATATATTAATATTTTCTGAAGGCAAAGAGTTAGACTAAATCACCAAATACTTACATTCATTGCTTTAGAGCGATCGCCTTTTCAAAACGCTTAAACTCCTCTATTTACAACGCGCTCGCTATTCATAATCAGTCTAAATTAGTACAAAACCTCCTTCCAAAGACAGTAGAAAACTAACCGTACCATTACTAGTATTAAAGAGGTCAAGGTGGTCATGGAGTAGGGCGTTAGAGAAGTCCCTTAAATCACCACAAAACTCGATGAAAATCTCAGGAAACAAAATTCTCATCGAAATGATGGCAGAAACAATCGAAAACAAACAGGCGGCGGATTCAAACAACGAAGTGAACTTAGTTTCTGAGTTTGCAGAAAAAATTGCTGTCGTTACCGGAGCGGCGACTGGACTGGGAGAAGCGATCGCAGTCAAGTTATTTCAAATGGGAGCAAAAGTCGTGATTGCCGACATTGATGTAGACGGCGCACAGCTCGTTGCTAAACGTTTGGATGCTTCCGGCGATCGGGCGCACGTTATCGAAACCGATGTCCGCAATCATCAAGCAGTCGAAGAAATGGTAAAGCAAACAGTGAGTCGCTTTGGCGGACTGCATCTGGCTGTCAATAACGCTGGCATTACAGGTCCCCACAATGTCACCACTGCGGATTACGAAATCGATTGGTGGAATAATGTGATTGCTACCGATTTGAGCAGTGTATTTTTTGGATTGAAGTACGAAATTCCAACGATCATCCGCAGCGGCGGCGGTGCAATCGTCAATATGTCGTCAGCAAATGGCGTGGTCGGTGTCGCCGGCATCAGTCCATATACCGCCGCGAAACACGGAATTATTGGGTTGACGCGGGCGGCGGCGTTGGAATATGCAGACAAAGGGCTGCGAATCAACGCCATCGGCCCGGGTTATGTAGACACACCGAATATGCACAAAGTACCGGAGGAAGTGCGATCGCAGATGGCAGCCTCGCATCCGATGGGTCGCCTTGCACGCACTGAAGAAGTCGCGGATGTGGTGGCGTTCTTGCTGTCAAACAGAGCATCTTTCGTTACGGGCAGCTTCTACTTGATGGACGGAGGCTATACCGCTCGTTGAATGTTAACCATCTGTGTGCGCCAAAACAGCCAGCAGTTGATTAACCCATGAGCAGGTTTGCGATCGACAGTGCTTACTAAGAAGAGGTAGAGAGTAAGGAGTTTTTTCCACTATCTACCTCTTTGACAATAGTATTCAATGTAGAATGGAGCAAAATTTTCAATAGAATTACGGAATTGAGATGACATCGCTTGAAGTCATAATCATCAGGACACAAACTGACTGCGTTCACTGAACTTTTTGCTTGACCAACTCCAAGCAAGAAATCTTAAAAACAGCCAAATAATTAAAGCTATTAAGTAAGGAGATAAATTAAGATGAGCGAGAATAATAAACCACAACCCAAAACAAAAAAACAACCTCCTAATACAATAGGAAAACCACCTAAGACTGAATTTATTAACTCCGAGCAACAGTCCAAAACACCAAAATCATCAGATATTAATTGATCGGGAGTAATCCCAATACTACTGCGTTAAGAAAATTGGTAGATTGGGTTTCGTTCCTCAACCTAACCTACATCGAAATGATTTGTTAGGCTTAACCCAATACGGTTCAGATAAGCTTTTTTTTCTCCCCCTGCTTCCCCTGCATCCCCTGCTCCCCCTGCCTGCCTCAACGGATAAATTTCCTTAACTGAACCGTATTGAGGCTTAACCAAGCAGTATTGGGAGTAATCCCTAATTAATCCATACAGAAATTTCTGTGAGGGCAATTAAGAGATTGTCATGAAATAACTCAAGGCAACTTTTTTCAATTTATTTGGTAGCTGAATATAAATTTTAGCTTAAACTTATGATGCAAACCTCAAAAAAAATAGTCATTGAAGATATCTATTTTCAAGAGATCGAACTGACAGACACTGAAGCTCTATCTATTAATGGTGGTTCACCAACTTTACCACTGCCACCACCTAGTAGTAGATTTTTGTTATTTTCTTTTGACTGGGTAGCACTTAATCCCCAACCCTTACCTCCAAAAACCTCTTTTATCCCAACATTTTATTTATAAATACAAAACAAATTCTAGTGTAGAAACCAATAAGAAACTAGAAGTCTGACGGAAATATTCACTTGCTGCTAAATTTTGGGAACCATTGGTTTCCATTTTTTTCATCTCTAATTCCATTGCTTATTGATTCGATAAGGGCAAGCAAATAGTGAAACAAGTTTTGCCTGGCTGCGACTCAAATGAAAGCGTACCGTGATGGCGATTTTCTACAATCCGGCGAACGGTTTCTAAACCGAGTCCTGAACCATGCCCCACCGATTTAGTGGTGAAAAAAGGTTCAAAAATGCGGGTTTTTATTTCAGGTGGAATTCCACTGCCAGAATCGATAATGTCAATATGGGCATAGCGATCGCAATGGTGTGTTGTAATTTCCAGCAGTCCAAAACCCTCCATTGCATCAATGGCGTTGTCAATTAAGTTCGTCCATACTTGATTGAGTTCACTGCCATAGGCAAGAATTTTCGGAATATGTTGATCGTAATTGCGTTGCACTTGCACACCGCACTTGAGTTTATGAGCAAACAAGCGCAAGGTATCTTCTAAACCTTGATGTATATTAACTTCTTGCTGAGTGCCTTGATCGAGGTAAGAATAAGACTTCATCGCTTGCACAAGTTCGGAAATCCTCTCAGATCCTCGCAAACCATGTTTAATCATCGACATGACTTCAAAGGAAAGCGCTAGCCAATGCAATCCCATTTCTCGCAATTCCGTGTTGTCGTTGCGCCAACGCTCCATGAGTTGCTCTAGGGTTTCAACCTCAACACCACCTTCCGCTAAAGGTTCTGCTAATTTCCATGCTTGGTTTACACCATAGTCTTCTAACCATTCCAGCAATATGTCTTCGCGATCGCTTAGTGTCACCGGATCTAGGCGATTATTCAAAATCGCATCATAGCCTAGATCGCGTACTTTTAACCAGTGTTGAGTATGGGTTTCGTCAACATTGCGTTGCCCATAAACTAAGTTCATTCGTTGTAACTCTAAAATGGCGGCTGGCATTTCTTTTAAAGTCCGAACCAGGGCTGCGGCTGGGTTGTTGAGTTCATGAGCTAGACCTGCGGCAAGTGTTCCTAAAGCTGCCATCTTTTCCCGCCCACGAATGAAAGACTCTAGCCCCCGGACACGACTTTGCATAATTCGGAAGACCATTCGCTCAAAATCACGACATTCATGCAGCAGTTTGCGGAAGTCTTCTCCTTTCATTTCATAGAGGTGGCAATTTGTCAATGCCCGCATTGTCACAGGTGCAGGTTCATCTGTGAGTACTGGAATTTCACCAAAAAAGGATGGGGCTTCGTGTTGCCCTATGGGAATTTCAACTCCTTCACTGCGGCGGGTGATGTTGATTTTACCTTTGACTAAGATAAATAAGCGGCATACAGGGTCTCCCTCATGGGACAACACTTCTGTGGCAGAAAGTTCAACTGTTTGAGTGCGATCGCAAACCCACTGCAATCGCTCTTTGGGAAGTTGTTGAAATGGGTCTAAGTTAATTAATTCCTCAACACATAACATCAATTAACCTCCTTGAGGGAGCAGGGGGCAGGGGGCAGGGGGCAGGGAGCAGGGGGCAGGGGGAGCAGGGGGAGCAGGGGGAGCAGGAGGGCAGGGGGCAGGAGGGATTAAGAAGAAAGTAGGGTTATACAGCTAGCTGTGTTTCCCTATGGAGAATTATTGGCTTAAATAGTTGAAGAAGGCTTTAGTCTCAGTTTATCAGAATTTGCGGAAAACCCGATCCGCCTAGACGTTGGGGATGGATAGCGGTCTGATAGGTCAAAATTTATTAAACCCAGCAGAACGACGATAAAGTAACCAGATAAACAGGGGTGAACCCAGCAAGGCAGTGACGGAACCTACTGGTAGTTCTACTGCTCCTAGTCTAGAGAGTAAATCTGCAAAAGTGAGTAACCATGCACCTGCAAGGGCGGAAAGTGGTAAAACAAAGCGATGATCTGTACCAACAATCAGGCGGACACCGTGAGGAACAACAAGACCAACAAATCCAACCAAACCACTGATGCTGACTGCACCTGCGGCTAATAGAGTGGCGACACCACCAATTAATAGGCGCGATCGCGTCAACGAAAGCCCTAAACTTACAGCTAAATCATCTCCCAAAGCCAGTATGTTTAGCGATCGCGCCAACAAGCATCCCCCGATCAATGCAACGATGATATAAGGTGCAGGCGTAGCAATTTCTTGCCAACCCCGTCCATTCAGACTACCAACTAGGAAACTGAGCGCAATTTGAATTTGCCCATCTTCAGCTAAAAGCAGCAATGTACTTTGTACAGCACCAAATAAAGAACTCACCGCCACTCCGCCTAAAATCAACCGCTCAACAGAAATTCCCGGCCCCGAACGACCCAGTAAAATTACGATCGCAGCAGTTAAAATTGCTCCCATCCATGCTGCTAAAGGAATTGCGATCGGGAATATTTGGCAGACAATCATCAGAATTACAAATAGTCCCGCACCTGCTGAAATGCCCAAAATAAATGGATCGGCAAGACTATTACGTAACATTCCTTGCAGCAAAGCTCCTGACATTCCCAAAGCTGCGCCGACAATGATCGCAGCCGTAATGCGCGGCAGACGTAAATCCCAGAGAATTGTCAGTTTAACCGGATCGCCTTTGTGGAGAATGGCTTGCCAAAATTCCGACATATTTAAAGGTACTGCTCCTTGAGAAAGCGACAGTGCTAGTGTTACCACCAATGCTGTACCAAAGAGTAAAATAGCCCAAAATACGCGGTGTTCAGTAAAAATTGTTTGAAATGGTCTAGTCATAATAGCTTTAGAAAGGATGTGCTTACCACCTAGCAATTTTTCACTTTGTTCAGTGACGTTAGCTTTCAGTGAGTTACGGTGGTTTCTCGATTTTTGCGCTCTTGCTGCCTTTTCTTCACTTCCCTGACTTTGTATTCAATGACGGGCTTACCCTTAACATCCAGGAACATTTAACCTTGATTAAGTAATTGTATTTTGACTTGAATTTCAAGTTACAAAATAGAAAATGGTGTTGGGTACTGGAATTTTATGAATTTACCATTACGGACATTGGGAGTTGCACCAAATGCGTGGACAGTGAATGATGCGATCGCAGATATCACTCGTCCTCAAAAGACCCCACAACCCGTTATTTTATCAACAGAAACTAAAACCCTGCGCCTAGATTTGGCAAAAACTGCTATCCTCGTCATTGATATGCAAAACGACTTCTGTCACCCTGATGGCTGGTTAGCACACATCGGTGTAGACGTAACTCCAGCGCGTCAGCCTATTGAACCTTTGAACAACTTACTTCCAGAACTGCGTGAAGTTGGTGTTCCAGTCATTTGGGTAAATTGGGGGAATCGTCCCGACTTGCTCAATATTAGTGCTAGTTCGCGCCACGTCTATAATCCCACTGGGGAAGGTGTGGGATTGGGCGATCCACTACCAAGCAATGGTGCTAGAGTACTCATGGCAGGTAGTTGGGCTGCGGCAGTAGTAGACGAACTAGAACAGATTCCCGAAGATATTCGTGTGGATAAATATCGCATGAGTGGGTTTTGGGATACACCCTTAGATAGTATCTTGCGGAATTTGGGAAGGACAACATTATTTTTTGCTGGTGTAAATGCCGATCAATGTGTGCTAACTACCTTATGTGATGCCAACTTCTTAGGATATGACTGCGTGTTGGTTAAAGATTGCACGGCTACCACTTCTCCTGAATATTGTTGGCTGGCGACATTATATAATGTCAAACAATGCTTCGGTTTTGTCACTGACTCGCAAGGAATTTTAACAGCGCTGCAAAAGGGTGAGGAGTAGGAGAAACGCGATTAATCGCGTCTGTACAGGTGATTTTGTGATTTAGAGATACAACTAACAACTCAATATTCAGGACTCAGATTTTAGGAATTTTCATACCCATCGATAACTTCAGAGGGGATAAATAAATGTACGCTACTCGTTGTGTAATTCCGGTTATCAAATCTAGCAAAGATTACCAAGTATATCGCATCAGTCCCGACGCCTCTAATCGATTAGCAATTATCTTCGATTCGACAAATGCTAATACTTCTTTGACTTGCTGCATAGAAATTTTTGATGTTGGCGGACAAACACCCCCAAATCGCCATCAGTGGGCGGTGGAAATGTTTTTCGTCCTCAAAGGGGAAGGGATCGCTATATGTGATGGCAAGAGTGCCACGATCAAAGCTGGAGATAGTTTATTAGTGCCTCCCACTGGTACTCATTTGATTAAAAATACTGGTTCTACTCGCTTGTACACGTTGACTGTTATGATTCCCAATGAAGACTTTTCGGAATTGATTCGCAGTGGGATTCCGTCGGAGTTAGATGCAGAAGATATGGCAGTACTAGGGAGATTAGATGCTTTGATGCCTTGTTAAAATAATTCCTAATATAGGAATCATATTTGATTTTTGAAATTATCTATGTAGGTGGGAGTGGGGAGTAGGGAGTAAAGAATATGGAATCACACTTTTCGAGTTGAGGACGAGTTTTTTCAGAAATCAAATCATAGTTCTATACAGCAGTTTTCTTTTGCATGAAGTACAAAGCTACGGGTTTTGAGGCAGGAGACAAGAAGTAGAAACTCTTTATATCTGATGCGTGAGTCCTAGATTTTGTACCTCACCTACTTGCAAACTGCTGTATCTGTCGAGGCAAACAGTTCTTGAGCAGAGAAGTTCAATTATTGTACGATTGCCTTGTTGATCAAGTTGGCGATTCTCTCATGGGAGTGATGAAAAAGCGCTAAATTAGTGGATAAAGCTCAGTCTCCCGTAACCTAAAATGTTTCTTACCGTAGCAACTGATCCTATACCTTTATCACCTGATTCTGATGGCGTTGTGCGTGTTAGTAATACTCGTGTCACCCTTGATACTGTGGTCGCTGCCTTCTTGGAGGGTGTTACAGCAGAAGAGATTGTCGAGCAATATCCATCTCTTCAGCTTGCAGATGTGTACTTGGTGATTGGCTACTACCTGCGACGGAAAACTGAAGTTGATGCTTATCTAAAAATTCGACAGGATCGTGGCATCGAAGTTCGTCAAGAAAATGAGCGTCGTTTCAATCCAATTGGCATACGCGAACGGCTGATGGCAAGACTTACCCACCAAGGGCAGAGTTGAAATGCTGCGCCTTTTAGCAGACGAGAACTTTAACAACCAAATTGTTCGGGGTATTCTTCGACGAAAATCTGAGATTGATATTGTTAGAGTTCAGGATGTAGGTTTGTCCAAAACCGATGATCGAGTCATTTTAGAATGGGCGGCGCAACAGGGTCGGGTTCTATTAACTCATGATGTAGAAACAATAACTCGATATGCTTACGAGCGTGTACAGGCAGGGTTAGAAATGCCAGGGGTATTTGAGATTAGTCGCAGCGTCTCAGTGGGATTGGCGATCAAAGATATCTTGTTAATCGCGGAGGGAAGTTTTGAGGGCGAATGGGAAGGACAAGTGCAATATCTCCCTCTCCGTTAAAGTCTCAGCGCAGTCTAACAATTTCAAGATTTCCCAGGCTTGTTGATGAAGTTGGCGATCGCCATAAAACTGAATAGGTAAATTTAGAGCATTTTTGAGAGATTGCTTTGTCTCAATGTCCACCAAGTTCATATTCCAGACAGGTCTAATTACTGTCTTTTTAAAATAATTTGTTTAACAACGCCAACAAAGCGTTCCATGTCAGCGTGGGTAATGGCTCCCATTGTTGATACTCTAAAGATAGATTGAGCTAAATTTCCCTGTCCAGAATAAATGATATAATCTCGTGCTTTCAGTTGGTCGTGAAATTCTTCATAGCTGAAACCGTCTGGTAAATAGTAGGCATTCAAGACAACGGATGAACTGCCAAGAGGAAGTAGGGGTTTAATTCCGATTGAGGCTAATCCGTCTCTGACTAAGCTGGCAAGTTGTTTGTAATGGCTGTATCTGGTACGCCAACCTCCGGCTTCTGCCATTTCTTGCAAAGCTTCTGTTAAAGCATAAAATGTCTGTACTGATTGCGTAAAAGGTGTGCCACCTCGGTCTTGTTGCTGGCAATAGTTTGCTAAATCTAAATATAAGCTGCGGGGGATGGTGTCTACTGACGGCAGTGCATCCCGTTGCAGGATGACAAAGGACACTCCGGGAACACCATGCAGACATTTATTCGCTGTTGCAGCGCAAGCAGTGATTCCCCAATCTGCAAAATTTAGTTCCTCAGCACCAAAGCTGCTGACTGCATCTACTAATAGTTTGATACCGCGTTCTTGGCAAATTGGTGCAAGTTCCGCTAAATTATTTAGGCGACCGGTAGTAGTTTCGTGATGGACAACAGCAAGGTGGGTGATGTCGCCGTTTTCATCCAGGAGTTTGACTAAAGCCTTGATATCTATTTCGGCATTCCAAGCATGGGAAAGTGTGATGTAATCAATGCCGTGGATTTTGGCAATTTTGGAAAGTCGTTCGCCATATACACCGTTTTCAATTACCAGCAATTTCCCATCACTTGGGACTAAACTGCTGATCATCGCTTCCATTGCGGCGGTACCAGAACCCGTAAGGAGAACTGCTGCCCAGCGAACGCTTCCAAGACCATAAACTTGAAGTAGCTGTTCGCGGATTCTGCTTTGAAGTTGAGAAAATTCTACCTCACGGTGACACAAATCGGGACGCAACAGGGCATTTCTGACGCGATCGCTCAAATTGACAGGGCCGGGATTTAGTAAAATCATTGGGAAATGGTGGTTGATGTCAGATCGATGAAAACTAGGAGTTAGGTGATTGATACCGAGCTTTTATCCTTAATCAAGTTTATGTAATACAACCCTCCCAGTAACCCCAAAAATCTAGATGCGCGACGTTACAACTAAGTTTATTTTGAGCAATCATCTCTTGTTTTTTAAGCAACCAGGTGTTTAGCTCATCTTGTAAAGTTGCTTCTTCAATAATTTCTGGAATCGATTCTTCCATAAACCCTAAGATTAACTCAATCAAGACAGGATCGTTATTACTGATTTTCCACGAACTTTCTCCTTGTAATACCTTCATGCCAATACGGTTCATTGCCTCCCACATAGACGAACCGCAGTTAGGCCCCATCCCTCTGCCGAAGTATTGATGGCGCTGCATGTGCTGATGGTAGTATTTAATAAAGCATGAATCGTTGTCGGTTTGAGGAATAAAATTCATGCCAGTATAGTTAATAGTTGCGAGAAGCGGCAATTGATACTTTTTCAAACATTCGAGTAATGTCTGAAACTGGTTTTCGCTAAATAAATCGAATACTGCATTAGCGATAGCTAAGTCGAAAGTATTTAAGTCTATCAAATTCTCCAAATCCAAAATAGAGCCGACAATTTTGTGGATGGTAATTTGATGAAATTGATTTTTCAAGACTAATATTGAGTTTTGTAATTGTGACTCATATCCATTTTCCTGTGCCCAAACAATTAGTCTATCAAAGGCGATTTCTAAAAGTTCCTGATTTTGTTCGACCAAAAACCACTCCTGCTCTTGAGAAATTTTGCTAAAGTAGTAACGGCAGTTAGCTCCCGTACCCGCTCCCAAATCAAGAATTTTGAGATGCTTGTGCTTTTGCAGATATTCTTGGCAGCTTGTTTCCACATTTAAGTTACGCGCTTTAGCATCATAGGCAATACGAAGTTCTAGCCATTGAGCAAATTTTTGGTTTTGATTCATTAGTCTTTAGTTAAATGCTTGTAAAAAATCTCTATAAGTTTGCTCCCAAGAATTAAACGATAAATTAGCGATGCGAGCCAAAGCATTTGTTTGTAATTGATTAAGTTCATTACGATTTGTAAGCAGCCTTGAGAGCGCCATAAAAAATTGTTCCTGCTTGCCTAACTCAATCAGTATGCCATTGACTCCATCTTCAATCCAGTCACCAATTGCTCCAGTTACATAAGCTAATACTGGTAGCCCGTAAGCAACTGCTTCCGCAGTAGCCATTGAATAACTCTCATAGGTAGATGCGGAGATATAGAGATCGGATTGGGACAACAACTCCAACATAGTTTTTTGAGGAAGACGACCATGAACAATGACGGCATCTTGTAATCTCGCACGCTTGATTAACGCCAGAGTTTTATCTTTGTAGTCTTGTTGTTCGCAGTCGCCAATCAAATGCAGCCTAAAATTCTTTGTTTCCATCTGGGCTAACATTTCTACTAATTCAAGTTGGCCTTTACGTCGATAGAAGGTTCCTATGCTAATTAGATTTATCTGCTCATTTTGCGATCGCTCTTTAAAATTAGGCAGGCAAGTTTGAGCCTTATCGATACCTGGTGATGCTACTACGATTTTGTCTGTTTCGATGCCACCACTTAAGATATAATTCCGCAATTGGAAACTAGGAACGATAATACCCTTCATGGCTTTTAACCACTGGGCTTCATCACTCCAGAGCGCTTTCTTTTCCTCAGTTGAGTAGTAGGTATTCAATGACTCCAGATGGTGGAGCATCAGGTAAGTTCGTTCAGCATAGGGAAGAAATTCTTTTAAGGATGCATTGAACTCAGGGATTGTCAAGTAGAGCGCATCAATCACAAGGATGCAATTAGAGGGCAAAGCACTCAATTGTTCAATCAGCCCAGAAACAGATCCATTTAAGGGATAAAAAAAATTCTCTCCTTTGCCTTCCTGCTCCAAGCGCTTGACAATTTCTACATTGTAGAGTGAGCCTCCTGAGATGAAATCTAATTTCGGCTGAATAAAATAGATCATGTTTGGTTTATACCTCGGCTTCATAGCTTCCCCAAGCTATATGGCTTTCCTCTAAGGTGATTTTGAGAGAGCCTTTGAAAAAAGAGCTTACCTGTTTGCTAATTTGTTGGTGAATATAATAACCCATGTATTCCGTGGTTGTATTTATCCCCTTAAATTGTTCAAGAGTATCCAGATTTTGGTAATTTAACGGTTCTAGCACTTCTTTGAGAATTGCGATCGCCTGACCGATATCAATCACTAAGCCATCTTTATCCAATGATGGTACTTTAAATTCAGCTGTGATTATATAGGTTGCTCCGTGCAGCTTTTGAGCGGGGCCAAAAATTTCCCCTTGGAAGCTGTGGGCAATCATGATATGGTCTTTTACTGCAACAGAAAACATAATTATGGTGTTGTATTACTAGTTTTGTTTCTAAAGCTTAACGTGCTGACCTGCACGCAAAGATTCCAGAGGATAAATTGTGTCAGCCCAGACTATACCTTGACGCTGCCAACAAAGGATAGCTGAACGCAGATAGATAATAGAGAGCATGAATTGTCCAATGGGCATTAGTAAGATGGGGAGTAGCTCAAGTTTGAGTCTGATCCACCTAATCAGTGCGTAAAGGACTAATGATAAATACGCAACCAAGCCTAGAATCCATAAATAAGGAATGTCACGATCTAAAAAAGCAATTCCCCAGCCGATAATCAGCAGCCAAATACTCAAAGCACTGAGGATGATTTTTGAATAACGAAACTGAGCCATTAGGCCAAATAAATGTTTTTCCAGACCACGCACCATTGCAGGTAAAGATTTGTACCAAGTCAATCCAATCTCATCCTTGGCAAATATCAGCTTTGCCTTACCGCCAGCTCGATTGATCATCAGACCCAAGCCCAAGTCATTGCAGATTTCCATCCGCAACCAGTTGAAGCCTTCAGTGCGGTCAAAAACTGATTTGCGAACCAGGGCAAACGCTCCAGTCCCAGGATATCTGTCTGAACCTGGTTTGCCAATATCAGCAGCTTTGAGCTGAAGTAAACAGACTATATCTAAGGCAGCATTTAAGACCTGTTGCCAGAAAGACTGCTGGTAGTGTTTATGAAGGATAGACAGGTGATCGATTTGCTGTTCAATACATAACGCCACAACCTTGCGTAAGCTACCAGGCTGGAAGTCAATCGCTGCGTCAGTCAAAAGCATCCACTCACCGCTAACCTTCTGGGTAGCAATGTGCATAGCGTGAACTTGACCAAGCCATCCTGCTGGTAAACTATTTATGTGTATTGGCAAAATGCGGGAATCCTGAGCCGCCATCTTGTCAATGATGCTTCCCGTCTCATCAGTTGAGCGATCGTTGATTAAAATCAATTCTATGTTGGGATAGTCCTGCGTTAGCAGCGTTGTGACTGCTTGCTCAACCATCTCAGCTTCGTTACGGGCGGGAATAACCACACTGAGCTTTGGCCAGTACTGGGGTTCTTGAGGTGTGAACTGTTTGAGCAGAGGAATTGACATGAAATGGTAAAGCGCCCTGAAATAGGTAAAACACCACGCTAGGCACGCAATTACTGCCCAGATTGCTAGAATCCAATCTACTACGCTCATTGTTTTGAGGCCGTAGCTCTGGACAATCATGATGTGGTCTTTTACTCCAACAGAAAACATAATTTTTAATACTTAATTAACGGCGAAACTGGCTGCACTTGACGCTGATATAACAGTGACATAAATTTGGGCAAGTCTTTAAAATCAATCACAGGTTCCAAGAGGATATCTACAGCTGCATCTGCAAGCAAGCGCAAAACCCGTTCTTTGCGCTGGCGATAGTCAATTAAGTTTCGCATCGGTTTGGCGATCGCCGAAACTTGAGAAGCGATAATTTGTTTGCGCTGGTAATGAAAGGAACCACCCAATTGCAAAGAAACTGATTGTGTTCCGTACCAACTCAGTTCGATACAGCGACCTTCAAAAGCCAGAGCATTAATCGCACTTTGAAGTCCAGAAGAAGAAGCGCTGGTATGAAAAACGATATTGTAATCGCCTTCTTGATAATCGGTTGCTAAACGGGAATTTTGTAGCCAAGGTAGTTGTTCTAGGTATTGAATTCGCTGCTTATCTTGTTCTAAAAAGTCTGCTCCAATACCATACTCTTTGCTGAGAACAAAGCTAATCAGAATACCGATAATGCCTGCACCAACAATTAAAATGCGATCGCCCTGACTAACTTCAGCATCCCAGACCGCATTCAGGGCTGTTTCCGTGTTGGGAATTAAAGTCGCCCGCTTGCTAGGTAGCCAATCTGGCAACTCTAAAGCATCAGAACTCTCGACAACAACTCTCGATTGGTGGGGATGCATGACAAAAAATCGTTTCCCCTGGTTGTCACCTTCATCAGCTTGACCAACAAGACTGTAACCGTATTTTAAAGGCAAGGCAAAACTGCCTTCCATATACCAACAGCGCATTGTTTCCCAGCACTCTTCGGGTACTTTTGCTAGACCTACCAGCCGTTCTGTACCCGGACTAATGCCACTGTAGAGCGTGTCCAAAAACAGAGGCTCTTTAAGGGACGGCGTGATTGAGGTTTCTCTAATTTCACCAAGGCTTGGAGAGACTAACCAGTAGGCATAAGCTTGAGAATTTGTAGACATCTTTAAAGCTGTTGTACATTTTAATTGCGTAGTCTTAACCGAGAGCACAAACAATTCATCTCTCTTTTCACTTCCTGATCAGCTTCAACGAGCCAATTAAATGCGTGACTGCTTATCTTGGAGCAATTCCACCAGAATTTCTCCATCGAGATCGAAGTGTTTCATTTTAAAGCGGAGTCCTTTGTCGATGGAGTCTATAACTGGAAGGGTGAAACTTGACCGTCCAGAACCCAATATCAAAGGACAAAAATGAAGATGCAGTAGTTCTATGCAATTAGCTTGCAAGAAATAGGATACGGTTTGTCCTCCACCTTCCAAAAAGATACTAGAAATGCCATTTTCGTATAAAACCTTTAAAACTTCGGAGGGAGCTAAAACAGGTCTTTCTTGAGAATCTTTTGTTGCAGATATAGGAAGCTGCAAAATTTTTTCTTTGGCTGTTTGTGGTAGTACTCGATGCTGTTTTCCTTGAGGACATAACACAATCACTTTTTCATGAAGCGCCATCATCTGCAAATCATCAACCTTCAAATCGTTTTGACCTTCTATAATCACAGGAGTTGGATGCTTGCCAGGCACTAAACGAACCGTTAACTTAGGGTTGTCAAGTGTTGCCGTTACTGCTCCTACCATGACGGCATCATGAAGGGCACGCAGACGATGGGCATGTTTCAAGTTAGCCTCGTTACTAAGCCACTGAGAGTTTCCATTGACTGCTGCAATTTTGCCGTCAAGAGATTGTGCCAAGTGAGCCATCACAAAAGGACGCTTTTCTAGGTAAGCTTCTCTTTGAGCAACTAAGAGTCTTATATATAAGGAAAAAGTTTGCCATCCATTGCTGCTCCACATTCCTTTAAAACATTGGGCATCTTGCACGATATCGCTTTTAAAAGGAGAGCCGCTTTTAAATACAATGGCAGATTGTACTTGAGAAAATAGTTGATTTGCAAAATTCAAGTTTTGACAAAAATCATTTGCAAAATCAACGATAATCAAGAAGTCACTTGTCGGAATATTGGGTATCTTTTTGTTAGAAAGTTTTTGGAAACTCCACGGACTTTTCGCATTCCCAAAAAAAGCCCAATATTCATGGAGTTGGGGAGTTTCATTTTTCATTACCTGCTTGCATTCTAGCAATGATGACCAAATATCTTCTAAATATTCATCAATTCTCAATGCATTTATTGCTATAGATTGTCGATGTTTTACTTCTAGAAGATGCCCCAGCTTCTTTGCCTTAGTCGTCAAATAATTTAGATTGTAGACATTGGGTTCAATCGCTAAGGGAATACGTTCTACTACCTCAATACCGTAGTTTTGTAAACGAGCAATTTTGCGAGGATTATTAGTAATTAAGCGAATTTGATTCATTCCTAAATCTTTAAGTATTTGCGCCGCCATGCTATAATCACGGAGGTCAGCAGAGAATCCCAGACGTTCATTTGCTTCGACTGTATCCAGTCCCAAATCTTGTAAAGAATAAGCTTTTACCTTATTCAACAGACCAATACCTCTTCCCTCTTGCGCCAAATAAATTATCACCCCTTGACCTGCGTTATCAATCATCTTCAGTGCTGTTTGCAACTGCGTTCCACAATCACAACGCAGAGAACCCAAGGCATCCCCTGTTAAGCATTCTGAGTGTATTCTCACCATTACCGAGTTGTCGAACTTTGTCGGTTCACCCTTGACGATCGCAACGTTTTCTGAGTTGTCCAGAGTATTACGGTAGCCATAAATTTTGAACTGACCAAATTCGCTGGGTAATTTAGCGATCGCTACAGTTTCTGCAAATGCACTTTCGGTAATTGGTTTTAGGTCGCTCATAATTTATAACAATATTTCGGTGTTGAGATTAACTAGCCGGAGCGCTACAATGTAATAGATTTATTGAACAACTAGTTTAACATCCTTTTAGCACTAGGATTTTAGTTTTTTTTGCACAATTATAATCAATTAAAAGTTACAGTTATGACATCCCCATCACCTAAAGACAAATATAACTCTAAATTGCAGATTGCCGATATAGGTTAAAAAAATCGTCAAAGTTTTGCTTATTACTCACATAAATGGGATAATGAAAATTTAACTTACCACTATAAAATTAAAAAACAGTGGATATTATTTAATAACCACTAATTTTATACAGACCTGATGATGACGATTTTGGATGCTCAAATTTACGGAACCGGGATTTAGTAAAATCATTTTGTCATTTGTCATTAATAAATTAAGAGTTTGTACTTTGAATTTATTAATTACGAATTACGAATTACCAATGTGTTTCATGAAGCGTTGTAAAACTGCTTCTGGGGTGAGGTTGGGTCGGGGTAGCTTTTCTAAAGTTCCAGGACGGATTTTTAAATGAGCGAATTTAGGTCTAGTGTTAGCATCTGCGGTAAATAAGGCATCCAAAAGGGCTGGGTCGTCTCCGGCTAATGTGACCCTGTAACCGCACGCTTCGGCAATTTTGGCAAAAGATATACCCGCAGAGACAGTGGCTTGTGCGCCTGTGGAATCGTGGACTTCATTATCTAAGAGAATATGAATTAAGTTAGCACCGCCATAAGTGCCGATGGTAGCAAAATTACCCATTCGCATTAATGCTGCCCCATCGCCATCAATCACTACTACCTTCAGGTCTGGACGTGCTAAAGATAGTCCCAATGCCATTGAGGAAGCACAGCCCATTGAGCCAACCATATAAAGATGATTGGCGCTGTCTTTACTGGCGAAGAGTTCCCGTCCCGTATATCCGGTGGTGGCAATTACTACAGTATTTTCTGGATCAATGAGTTCCACAATCCGAGCTAATGCTTCGCTGCGAGAAACGCGTTGTTCTTTGCGATCCCGAAAAAAGCTTTGCTGAATATGAGTGCTAGCACTATTTTCTCGTTCGGGGATAGAAGAACGGGTGAGTGCATGGGGTGCGATCGCTCCTTTACGCATAATTAAAGCATAAGGACAGCGTTCTTGTTGCATATAGGCTGTGGCTCTTTGCAGAATGGGTTCTATTTCTGCTGCATTTGTGGGAAAAAATTCCCAAGGTATGGTCATTGTTTGCAGCAATTTTTCTGTGATTTGCCCCATTAATTGATGTTGCGGTTCATCTTGCAATAGGCGATCGCCTCTTAAAGTACAAATCAGCAGCAGTGGAATCCGAAAGATATAAGTGAGGGAGGTTAGCGGGTTAACTGCATTACCCAAACCAGAGTTTTGCATCATCACCACAGCAGGTTTACCAGCAATTGCAGCTCCAGCTGCGATCGCTACAGCATCTCCCTCATTGGCTGCGGAGATATATCTAAGTTGAACCTCATTGATGACGTAGTTAATAAAAGGCGTGAGAAAAGAACAGGGTACGCCTGTGTACCACCCAAACCCAAGATTACGCGCAGCTTCTACAAATTCCTCTGCCTGGATCATAATTAAAAAATGGGGAGTAGGGAGTAGGGAGTAGGGAGTGGGGAAGGGGGATTGGGACTGGGGAGTAGAGAGGAAAGATTATTACTTCAGTTTCAGAACTCGGAAGTTCGACCTTTGAACTCCCGACTCCTAACTCCTAACTCCTAACTCCCCATTCCCTACTCCCTACTCCCTATTGTTTTAATTGAAAAGCAAGGTCAAGATCATCCAAAGAATTAACATCTAACCAGTTACCGCGAATATAAAGTACCTTGATCGGTTTTCCTTGCTCGATTAAATAATTGCATAATTCTGGCAAACCTAAACTATTGAATTCCGGCCGTTTTTGCAATTCATTGAGTGCTTCACTCACCCACTCTCTACCTTGACTCCGTAGGCGCAACATCCCAATCCAGCGTCCGCTAGACTTTCCGAATTGCGTTTGTGTGGTTTTAGAAACGTTCAACAGGTTGACATCCTGTCCAAACAGAGAAAGATCGTCTGGAATTGAGCAATAAGCGTAGTCAGGTGAACCGCTAACAGACTTGCTGTTGGCCACAGAATCAACCACAGCCACAATTTCTCCGGGACATTCTAATAAATCTCGCAGGATGTAGCTTCTAAATAGTAAATCGCCGTAAAGCACCAGCATTTCTTCGCCAAAGCTGGCTTTAGCTACGGCTAAGGATGCTAATTCTCCGGTTGTTTCATAATCTGGGTTGCGAATAACTTTAGTCCCCGGAACATTGATAGTTTCTGCTTTGTAACCGGCGACAACAGTAATATCATTGATGGCAAGTTTCTTAAATTTGTCCACCAACAACCTGAGTAGGGGTTTACCTCCAAGGGGTAACATCACTTTTGGCTTATCTTGCGTCAATCCGGCTAATTCTTGGCCTCTGCTAGCAGCCAAAACGATCGCTTGGATATTTTGTCGTCCGTTGTTAAAGTAGCGTTTTTCAGCTTCTTGGAGTTCATCCGCCCCTTGTAGCCGGAAAATTTCTTTTACGGGAGCAATATCATCTTCAATGTTGATTAAAGTTTCGCTGGCTTTCACTTCACGGGCGATCGCTTGCATACTAGCAACAGCAGATCGAATCAGATGGTTTGCCCAGATGACCAAATTAACTTCAGCTTTGCGAAAAACATCGGTAGGCGTGCTGTAATATTTGGTCGGTATAATCACTAACGGGGAACGACCCGCCCACTCTTTAGCAAAGGCTAGCACTTGGTCGGGACGCGACGATTTACTGTGAATCAAGATCGCGGTTGCTCCGGCGGCGTGGTAAGCTTCAGCTCGGCGCATTGCCTCTGAGAGATCCCACCCAGCTATCAAAGCTTCGAGTCGGGCGACGATGCAAAAATCTGGGTCTGTCTGACTATCCTTACCTGCTTTAATTTTGCCGCAGAATTCATCAATATCAGCTAAAGCTTGGCGACTCCCGTTGATAAAGCTGTTGGTTTTGGGAAAAAGCTTATCTTCAATACAGACTCCAGCAATACCTCGCTGTTCTAACTTTTTGACCAGGCGGCGCATATTATTAAAGTTGCCATAACCAGTATCCCCATCTAATAAAATCGGGATGCTGGTGACATCAGACATAAACTCCAGCATTTCTACAACTTGAGTCCAACTGGCTTCATTATTATCTCGAACGCCATATTGAGCCGAAAGGGCTAGTCCACTCGCCCAAATTCCTTTAAATCCAGCCTCTTCCACAATCCGGGCGCTAATCCCATTGTGAGCTTCCATAATGAAGTCGAGTTGAGGCGATTCTAGTAATAACCGCAATTGGGCAGATTTATTTAATTTTGCAGCGGTGTCAATGGGTGCAAATATTTGATGCATTTATTCTACTTTTTTCAACCTATATAATAATTAAAAGAAGAATTCAGAACCCAGAATTCAGAATTCAGAAACAATTAGTGGGAGATTCAAACCCTTTATAGCAAAGTGCTGTTAGCGGAAGCGGGGCGTTTAGCCCGTGCTGAGTAGAAACTCAGTATTATCAAAGGTTTCAGCAACCAACATAGTCCTAACCTATGCTTCGACTGCTATACTTTCTTGTTGACCACTAAATATCCGATTTAGTGGGGGTCTTAAACCCCTTGATTCAGATGCGACGCTCTCTACGAGACGCTGCGCGAACGAATACTCGCTAACGCTGCGCTATCGCGGACTCACTAAAGCTGCGCTATCCGCCAATCGTGCAAAATTCATGCTGAATTGTGGCTCCTGACTCCTGAATTCTTTCTTAATAAAGATATTTTCAGACATTTTCTGCGACTTCTATCTGAGGTAAAATCTCGTTTTGGGCACGTTGAATATCCTGGGGAAAATCGATTTCGATCCAAGGTAAGCCAGTGATGTCTTCGTAGCCAAATGTTTCTGGAGTTTCTAAGAGCAGATCCCGAATTACTTCTTCATAAGGTTCATTATCCCGTCTATCTGCAACATACTGTTCTGTGCGAGTAGCAAGACGGTGAGCAACAGCATTTCCAAAACGAAAGAATCCTACTGACTCACCCGCAAAATCATAAGCTAAACCAGGAGCTACTTGTTTACGAAACTCCACTAGATAATTATCTCTAACACAAAGTTTCACGGGTTCATCTCCCGGTTCAAAATCCCGATCTAGTAAAAAGCTGTTGGGGATATTTGTCTTTACCAGTCGTTCGATGATACGGCGATCGCACAACACGTCTGCATCCATCAATAATATATCATCGCCAGCAACTAAATGCTGACGTACAGTCCAAAGGCTGATTACACTGCCTTTAGTATAATCAGGATTATAAATTGTACTGACCCAATTTTCGGCTCCTAATGCTTTGATTTCATCCTGAATTCTTTGTGCTTGATAACCCACAGCAATCACTACTTCATCAATTTGGTAATGACGGAGATTGTTCAAATGGCGCTCTAATAAAGATTTACCGTTAAATTTCAGTAAGCATTTGGGTTGGATTTGCCCGTCTTTACCTAAGCGTCGTCCAACGCCAGCAGCTAAGATAATTGCCTTCATCGCCAAGTCACCACCAGAGCTACGACACCAGGAAATCTAGAAATTTTCCCAGTATTTTATAATGACTGTTTTTTGCTCCAGACAATATTTGTTAATCAATTCTTAACATGGAGGCAGTCCCAATGAAACAAGTTTCACCGCCAAGCATGAAAGTCTCTTTCTCCCCCTGCCTCCCCTGCCTCCCCTGCTCAAGAACTGCTCTTTCAAGTCAGGAGGGATGCAATCTGGTGGTGTTAAGAGCGAAACACTTGGCGAAAACCAAAATAGGCGATCGCATCTTTCATATTTGAGACAAAACGTTTTAGCATACCCATGCGGGTGTCGGTGACGTACTCCAAAGTCAAGACAATACGCTGTTCATTTTTACCCAAAGGAGTAACTCTGTGGTAGAGTTTGTCACCGTTGAATAAGACTAGAGTACCAGGGTTTAAGGAGAGCGATCGCGTTTGGGTCTCCCGTTCAGGAATATTTTTGTAGAGTTGATATTCCAGCTTACTGGATGAATTATCAACTAAACCAAGCAACACTGTATAGCGTTTGCCGTGATAGTAAGAGGTATCGTAATGATACTGGATATGGTCTCCAGGCTCAGTGTAATAGTACAGCGCGTAAGTATGGGGATCAGCATTAGGGCAGGGAAGGAGTTTTTCTGCCGTAATTTCGTTCAGGAACTCGAAAAAGGCATTGAGTTGATAAAACTCTCCGAAAGTCGGAGCAAGGCTGTCTAAGCTATAGCGGCTGATACTACCGCCCTTTTTATGATTAGGAATATAGTTGCGGTTGATAGCAGTTTCCAAAGATGGCAACAACACCAAAAACTGCTCGATGATGGAGTTAGGGACAAAGTTCTCCACTACCAAAAATTCATTTTGAGCCTGAAACTCAGCTTTAAGTTTCTGGTAATCAACAGCTGCTATAGCTTTATCAATTTCAGTTTGAAGCTCCATATAATATTTTTGACTTTTGACTTTTGAGAGCCAGTTGCTTCTCCCTTCTCTACGAGACGCTCCGCGTTCGCGTAGCGTTCCGAAGGAAAGGCGCTAGCCTCTCCCTTTGGGAGAAGGGGAGACGCGCAAGGGACAAGTCGGGCATTGCCCGCCCAACGCACTGGCTCCTTTTGACTTCCGCCTTGCGGTACTAGTTTGATTCTGGCTGCGGGAGTGTCCAAAATTGCCAAATTACCCATACTGCAAAGGTTGGCGCTCCAATTGTCGCTGCCATTAATAACGGTTCTAGTCCATCCAGTAAGGGAACTATGGGAAACAAATACAGCACGTCTTCAATGTCAAACCGGGCGAAACTTGGTTGACGGCTGGCGTCTTTACCTAAACGCTGTTCCATTTGGTTTCGCAAATGAAAAATGCAAGCAATAGACACCCCAGATACTATCCCCATCAACAACGCCCACCAACCAAAATTTCCCTCCCTAAGACCATATCCAATACACACAAATAAAAGAATGTGGATGATAGCGTCACTAGCAAGGTCATATTGATGTCCCCATTTGCTGCTTTTCCCACTCAAACGAGCTAATTCACCGTCTGTATGATCGAGAAAGTTAGATAAAGCAAATAGCCATGCCCCAATGTTAATCCAAATGGTATCACCAACTGCGAGTGCGACAGCCGCCGCCAACCCTGTCAAAAGTCGCACTGTAGTAAGATGATTGGGGTTTATCCAACTGTCTTTTAGAGGTTTAATTAGCCAGTAAGCAAGTTGAGCATCCCAAGGCTTTGTGGTCATAGATGAACTTGAATTTGATGTGGTCTTGGAATATATATATAGCGGTTCTCATTTGGATGCAACATGCATAGGCTAACACTGCTGTGCTAACCTATTAGTCAAAAAGAAGCAGGGGGCAGGGGGAAAGGGGCATCTGTCAATGACGCCGGAAGCCTACACGCTCTCCGTCAGGTCAGTGTAGGTAGTTCACTCCTACATAACCCCAAGGACGAGAAACTCGTTTACCACGCGCCCAACGAATCTGCCGTCTGATGGCATCAACTAAGTTGTTGCTTATCTGTACATGGTCAACTATGTAATCGGAAAGCACAACTTTATAACCTGCTTGGACAGGTAGATAGCCTAGTTGGAAATCATCTGCTAGATAATCAGCGATCGCTTCAAATCCACCAATAGCTTCTAGTACTTTTTTCGGGATAACAATGGTGGAACCAAAGGCGTATTTTATACCATTTCCCTGGATGTTGCTGACCAAAACCCCAGCGTGAAACTCAGTAGTAGTACTAATAGCCTCTAATATTGATATCCATCCTTGAGTTAAGGTTCGATACATACAAGTATCCCTCTTCTAAGAAACAGAAATGTTTCTTTACATCCATTGGGAATGCGTAGACGCTTGCGGCTTGTCGTCAGACATCGCTTCCTCAGACGCTTTTGTCACTTTCCGGGTATTCTAAATAAAAGGATTAGAAGAAAAAACTCTCTTCAGGTAGGTAGGGCAATGGATGTAGAATTACAAATCCGGAAACATTTGGCAAGAGACGCCCACCCAACAGTTGCGATCGTAGATGAATATTGTGCAGAGGATCAAAATATATTTAAAGAAGTAAGAAATTATGAGTGCTTCAAATATTTGCACTTAGGAATAATCTCGCCAATCAAAAGAAAATCATTTCGTTAGTAAACTACATCTAAGCCAGAAGCCTGCATTCAATAGTTGATAGCGCTGTGAAAAAAATCCTGATTGTGTCAGCTAATCCCACAACGACAGACAAACTCCGCTTGGACGAGGAAGTAAGGGAAATTCAGTCAGGGTTGCAACGCTCTCGCAGCCGAGATAAGTTTGAACTGATTACTAAATGGGCGGTGCGGCCTGACGATTTGCGGCGTGCGCTTTTAGATCATAATCCTCATATCATCCATTTTTCTGGACATGGTGGAGGAAATCAAGGTTTAGCCTTGGAAAATAATACAGGGCAAATGCAGTTAGTGAGTACAGAGTCACTGGCAAGGTTATTTAAGTTATTTAAAGATAAAATTGAATGTATATTATTGAATGCCTGCTATAGCGAGGTGCAAGCTGAGGCGATTTACCAACACATTAACTGTGTGGTTGGGATGAATCTGGCAATTGGCGATCGCGCTGCAATTAAATTCGCGGTAGGCTTTTATGATGCATTAGGCGCTGATAGGTCGTATGAAGATGCTTATGAGTTTGGCTGTAGCGCTATTGACTTAGAAAGTATTCCAGAGTCTTCCACCCCAGTGCTGAAAAGTCGGAACAATTCTAAAGGTGCTATTTTTGCTAGCGAAACTATTCCAGATAACCAAATAAAAGCAGCAGTCTCCTTAGAAAATCCTGAAGGACAGGTATCTCTAAACTCTGCTTTCTATGTCGAGCGATCGCCAATTGAGGTAGACTGTTATGAAGCGATTCTGCAACCAGGGGCCTTAATTCGCATCAAAGCTCCCCGGCAGATGGGCAAAACTTCGCTGATGTCGCGGGTTCTGCATCATGCTAGTCAACATGGCTATCAGACTGCACCCGTGAATTTCCAGTCAGCCGATGCAGAATTTCTCGGCAATTTAAATCAGTTTTTGCAGTGGTTCTGCGCCAGTATTACTTACGAATTGAATCTACCCGATAAGTTAGACGAGCATTGGAAGGGTGTTTTAGGTAGCAAGAATAAATCTACAAATTACTTTCAACGGTATTTATTACCCGCGATTAATAGCCCCATTGCTTTGGGTTTAGATGAAGTTGATGAAGTATTCAAGCATCCGCTAATTGCGGCTGATTTTTTTGGATTGTTACGAGCTTGGCATGAGCGGTCAAAGAATGAAACAATTTGGCAAAATCTCCGGTTGGTGATTGTGCATTCTAAAGAAGTTTATATCCCACTCAATATAAATCAGTCGCCTTTTAATGTGGGTTTACCCATTGAGTTACCAGACTTAAATCAAATACAAGTGCAAGACTTGGTAAAGTGTCACAAACTCAATTGGTCTAACTCACAAATTGAAGAATTAATGACACTGATGGGTGGTCATCCTTATTTAGTGCGGGTAGCGCTTTATGAAATTGCCCGTGGTAGGATGACGCTGGAAAATCTGCAAAAAATCGCGGCAACCGAGGAAGGCCCTTACAGTAACCATTTACGCCGCCATTGGCTGAATTTGCAAGAAGATGCAGAATTGCTAGCTGCGGTTAAACAAGTGATGATGGCAAATCGCGCCGTAAATGTAGGCACAACTGAAGCCTTTAAACTCCGCAGTATGGGGTTAGTTAAGTTTAAAGGCAATGAAGTAGTGCCTTTGTGTGAATTATACCGTCAATATTTTGGCGATCGCTTGGGAATTAAAAATTAAAAAAGTACATTAGGAGTGCAATAGGACTTTTATCTGCAATTACCATTTAATAAAAAGGTTCAACTTATGGTTCAACTTCTTCAAGGAAAAGATATCACCCTAGCTCAACTTATTGATGAATTTGGTCTACAACTTGCAGATAACGAAGAGTTTTTTTCAGAGTGGCAGCAAGATTTACCTGAGTTGAATAATTTAGAAAAGCAATCTCTCAACGAAGTTAAAGCAGAATATTTGCATTTATCTCGCTACCAAATTTTGGAACCTGTAGTCAAAATGGTGGTGCTATCTCCACTATTGCGTTTAGCAGGTTTATATCAACCGCCTTTCTATATCGCCTCAGAACAAGAGGTCAGAATTTCTTCTGAAGACGAAGGCATGATTATCAGAGGACGTATTGATATCTTGGTGTTCCATCCTCCACTTTGGGTTCTCGTTATTGAGGCAAAACGAGCACAATACTCATTGGAAGTAGGAATTCCTCAAGCATTAGCTTATATGTTGGTTAATACTGGTAATGATAAACCTACCTATGGTTTTGTAACCAATGGTCGGGAATTTCAATTTATTAAGTTGACGAAACAGGTTACACCAAGATATGCATTATCTTACACACTGTCGCTGAATCGTGAGGATGACTTATATACTGTCGTAAAAGTGTTAAAACGCCTAGCTGATTTAATTCGTAATTCGTAATTCGTAATCTTGTAGGGTGTGTTATGCCCTTGGCTAACGCACCATCCCAATACTAAAAGGATTAACAATGGTTCAGGTTATTCAAGGAAAAGATATCACCCTAGCCCAACTTATTGATGAATTTGGTCTACAACTTGCAGACGACGAAGAGTTTTTCTCAGAGTGGCAGCAAGATTTACCTGAGTTGAGTGATTTAGAAAAGCAATCTCTCAACGAGGTTAAAGCAGAATATTTGCATCTATCTCGCTACCAAATTTTGGAACCTGTAGTCAAAATGGTGGTGCTATCTCCACTATTGCGTCTAGCAGGTTTTTATCAACCACCTTTCTACATCGCCTCAGAACAAGAGGTAAAAATCTCTTCTGAAGACGAAGGCACAATTATCCGAGGACGTATTGATATCTTAGTGTTCCATCCGCCATTTTGGGTTCTCGTAATTGAGGCAAAACGGGCACAATACTCTCTAGTAGTTGCAATTCCACAAGCATTGGCTTATATGTTGGCAGATGCAACTTCGGCTAAACCTGTTTTTGGGTTTATCACCAATGGTAATGAATTTAGATTTATCAAACTGATGAAAACTGAAACTCCACAATACGCTCTATCTGATTTGTTTGCTTTAGATAGTCGAGATGACGTATCTATTGTCGTGAAAGTGTTAAAGCACCTAGCTGATTTAATTCGTAATTCGTAATTATTGTGTATATCAATAAATAATGTTTTTCCCAGTCCCCAATCCCCAGTACCAATATCAAGTCGGTGGTAGCCTGCCTCAAAATGCACCAACTTATGTTAGAAGACAAGCTGACCATGACCTCTATGAAGGCTTGAAGGCTGGGGATTTTTGTTATGTTCTCAATTCCCGGCAGATGGGAAAATCTAGCTTGCGGGTGCAAGTGATGCAGCAGTTGCAAACAGAGGGATTTGCTTGTGCTGTTGTTGATATTACAGCTATTGGGACGGCAGATATTACCCCAGAACAGTGGTATGCCGGGGTGATTGATACTCTGGTGGGAAGTTTGAATATTTATCCAACTTTTGATTTAGATACTTGGTGGACTGATAACGGTTTACTTTCACCAGTACAGCGTTTGAGCAAGTTTATTGAAACGGTTTTACTTAAAACAATTACTGAAAAGATTGTTATTTTTATTGATGAAATTGACAGCGTTCTGAGTCTTTCATTCAACTTGGATGACTTTTTTGCAGTTA
Organism: Nostoc sp. ChiQUE01b; assembly: GCF_034531255.1. Classification (NCBI taxonomy): domain Bacteria; kingdom Bacillati; phylum Cyanobacteriota; class Cyanophyceae; order Nostocales; family Nostocaceae; genus Nostoc; species Nostoc sp. ChiQUE01b. The sequence goes on from NZ_JAVRBM010000035.1 coordinate 86,323, forward strand.
TCCGCGATTGCTACAACCGACGAGCAGACCATCCTGAATATAATCGCCTCACTTTTGCTTTGATTGGGGTATCTACGCCTTCAGATTTGATTCAAGACAAACGCCGGACACCTTTTAATATTGGACAGGCAATTGATTTAACTGGCTTTCAACTCCCAGAGGCGCAACGTCTGGCACAGGGATTGGCACAAGTGGGTAATGCCCAAGAGTTGATGCAAGCGGTGTTGGATTGGACGGGAGGACAGCCGTTTTTGACGCAAAAAGTTTGTAAGTTGTTAATTGAGGAATGCCCTGTAGAGACGCGATTTATCGCGTCTTCTGGAGACAAGGAGAAATCCCAAATTGAGGGGTTGGTGGCAGGGGTGGTAAGAAAGCGGATTATTGAAAATTGGGAGACGCAGGATGAGCCGGAGCATTTAAAGACGATTCAAAACAGAATTTTGCAGAGTGGAGAACAGAGAACTGGGCGATTGTTGGGGTTGTATCAGCAGATTTTGCAGCAACTTGAGTTAGTAGCTGATGATAGTCCTGAACAAACGGAACTGCGGTTGACGGGTTTGGTGGTGAAACGGGAAGGAAAGTTGCGAATTTATAACCGTATATATAAGGAGGTGTTTGAACAGGAATGGTGCGACAAGATTTTAGCAAACTTGCGCCCCTACTCGGCTGCATTCAATGCCTGGGTTGAGTCGGAACGTCAAGATGAGTCACGCTTGTTGCGGGGACAGACTTTGCAAGATGCTCAAGAATGGGCAGTAGGTAAAAGTTTGAGTGACTTAGACTATCAGTTTTTAGCTGCTAGCCAAGAGTTAGAAAAGCGCGATGTGCAGAAAAGGCTGGAGGCAGAGGAACAGGCAAAGCAAGTTTTAGCAGAGGCAAACTACAAAGCTAATCAACGGATTCGTATTGGTTCTGTGGTGTTAGGTTTGGCTCTAGTGGGGGCGGTAGCATCATTTATAGTTACTCAAAAAAGCCTTGAGGAATTAAAAAAGGCAGAAGCAGCCAGAGAAGTTGCTTTAACGGCTACGCAATTGGAACAAGAGGGAACAAATGCGTTGCGAGTGTTTGATGATTCAAGAGAAATAGATGGTCTGCTATTAGCAATGCAAACGGCAGGAACATTAAAAAGTCTGGTTAAGGATAAACAATCTTTAGCAGACTATCCAGCATACAGCCCTTTGTTTAGTTTACAGAGAATTTTATCTAATATTCGTGAACAAAATCGCTTGGAAGGGCATAGCGATGAGGTCATCAGCGTCGTCTTCAGCCCCGATGGCAAAACTTTAGCTTCCGCAAGTCGTGACAAGACGATCAAATTGTGGAATCGGGACACAGGCAAAGAAATTACCACCCTGAGTGGGCATAGCCGTTCGGTCAAGAGCGTTGTCTTCAGCCCGGATGGCAAAACTTTAGCTTCCGCCAGTAGTGACAGTATTGACAAGACGATCAAATTGTGGAATCGGGACACGGGCAAAGAAATTTCCACCCTGAGTGAGCATAGCAGTTGGTTCATCAGCTCCGATTCGTTCATCAGCGTCGTCTTCAGCCCGGATGGCAAAACTTTAGCTTCCGCTGGTGGTGACAACACCATCAAATTGTGGAATCGGGACACGGGCAAAGAAATTTCCACCCTGACTGGGCATAGCGAATCGGTCAACAGCGTCGTCTTCAGCCCGGATGGCAAAACTTTAGCTTCCGCCAGTATTGACAAGACGATCAAATTGTGGAATCAGGACACGGGCAAAGAAATTACTACCCTGAGTGGGCATAGTAGTTCGGTCTTCAGCGTCGTCTTCAGCCCGGATGGCAAAACTTTAGCTTCCGCCAGTTATGACAAAACCATCAAATTGTGGAATCGGGACACAGGCAAAGAAATTTCCACCCTGACTGGCCATAGCGATTTGGTCTACAGCGTCGTCTTCAGCCCGGATGGCAAAACTTTAGCTTCCGCCAGTGCTGACAGCACCATCAAATTGTGGAATCGGGACACGGGCAAAGAAATTACCACCCTGAGTGGGTATACCAGTTCGGTCAACCGTGTCGTCTTCAGCCCGGATGGCAAAACTTTAGCTTCCGCCAGTGCTGACAGCACCATCAAATTGTGGAATCGGGACACGGGCAAAGAAATTACCACCCTGAGTGGGTATACCAGTTCGGTCAACCGTGTCGTCTTCAGCCCGGATGGCAAAACTTTAGCTTCCGCCAGTGCTGACAGCACCATCAAATTGTGGAATCGGGACACGGGCAAAGAAATT
>NZ_JAVRBM010000036.1:0-88137 GCF_034531255.1 Nostoc sp. ChiQUE01b
TGCTCATATTTCTTCTTTAACTATCTTTATCATTTTTTTAGTGAAATGGTATTACGACATCAGAGGTAGGAATTAAAACAATTCGCAATTCGCAATTCGCAATTACGTTTTGTGACGGGGATTTAAACCCCAGTGACCGTTACCCACAATGTTGGGCATGGGGTATTCTGAATTCTGAATTCTGACTCCTTCTCATTTTTTCTAAGTTGTTTGTATTACTGTCCAAGCAGGTTGAGGAGGATAAGCAAACTCGGAAGGTTCAAGCATCAAGTACCTCTGCCAACGAGTATTCTTTGAGCCAATGTGATCTACCCAATAGGGTAAAGTCAATAAACCATTTTCATCTTGTACCAACCACCGCAGCGATTGACTTTGATAGTTTTTTGGCAACAAGGTAATAGAATTAACTAGATCCCGGCTTTCTCCTAAACAAAGACCACCAAAACGATTAATAGAAGCAGGGTTAGTAAGTCCTGTTTGTAGGCGTTCTGGTAGTGTTGGCTGTGAATTATCTTCTCCAGTACGAACCCAAGTAATAAAACGAATATCAGTTAATAGTTCCTGGTAATCTGGTCTAGCGTTGCTGGGATCGTGGATATCTTTCTTTTTGAAGCGGCGAAATGTGCGAATAACAGTTGATTTTTGTGGTTGGGATACTAGAGCGATCGCAATTTTTATTCCACAATGTTTATATCTGTCCATTTCTCCCACAATTGACAACAACATTCCATAAACTGTGGATGGTGGAGGAACTGGATAAGTTTCAGCATACTCTCTGGCACGAGATTGACGAAAACTAGCTATGGGAACTTCTACTTCCAGAGCTAACATTTTTTCAGACATTGCAATCATCGAATTAACTCCAGTTGAGGTAGTTGCAAATCTCTAGAGATAACTTGTTTCATACTTTGCACAGCTGACTTAACCCCTGAAAAAACATTTACCCCCAATTCTGCTAATTCTTCTACTTCTTGATATTCTGTAATTGCACCTGCTATCCACAACTCTTGGGGTTCAATATCTTGGTTCCTGACTTTCCTAATTAATTCTTCAACTGATATTTCTCCTTCATTCTCTTCAAAGCAGTAAAGAATTCGGGGTGAAAAATCATGAGTCCACCGTAAAACTAAACTTTCAGGAGAAAAATCATAGAGGAATCGAGAATGATTACCTGCTACTTCGCCTAGAGAACTTAAACCATCTAGAACTGGAATTATGCGAGATTTATCTTTGAGACGTTCTGGAGTTAATGCAAATCCATATTGATAACGAGTGGCATGAACTTCAGTACCATAAAGTGAAGTCCGTCCTTTCTTACCACTAGCAGAGTTGAAAGTTAAATCACCACTAAAAGGTGTTGTAGAAACAGCACGAGTTACTTCTAAAACTCCTCGTTTAGCAGTTGTTGTACCTTTTGGTGCTTTTTTTCCTTTTTGTTTTGGTTCATCTGAAGCTTCAATTTTTGCGCCTTCTGCACGCATAAAACCTAACACATCATCATCAATAAAATTGGTATCATCAAAACTTTCATTCTGCCAAATATTATCGTTAACCTCATCATCCCAGCGACGATTAACTTGATAATCGTTACTAGTTGTTTGCCAGTAATAGCGTAATGCCCAACGAATTGCTTCAGCAGAAACGGTGGTATGTACTTCTCCCTTCCAAAGAATTTTTTGTAGAGTGGTAATATTACCTTCATTTTCTCCACGGTTGTTGGCAGCAGTACCATACCCAGTTAAGACATTTCCAAATAAATGAAACGACACGATACAATCTCCTCAAAATTACAAATATTTTCCAAGTTGATTTATTTAAACTGTTAAAGTCCAATATCAATCACATTTTCTTCATCCAAGCTATCTTCATTATCATCTCCATGAGAAACACCTTTGCCTTTATAACTTGCTAATGCCAATAAAGCTAAATCTCTAGACTTTTTCCAGTTTTTATCAACTAGTACAAACTCCATCAATTCTTGCCAATGTTCTTGTAAAGTCGGAATTTTCCCGGCTCGTGACCAAAAATCAGTAATAAATTCTCGAAATGTATCTGAATTTTTACATCGACTTAATCCAGTTCTCATACGTACTGTTTCACGGTCGAAATTTGGAACTTCTCCTCGTTTCTTTGCTTGTTCGGAAATTTGTCCATAAGTAAACTTAATTGCTTCATGACAAGCTTGAACAAATAGTTTTTCGCGTTCATCCGATTGAATTTTCTGAATCACTTGATATAGTCCTCCTCTTTCATAAGCTAACTTTTTGAACAATTCGTTACTATTGACTTTTTCGGAAATCCCAGAATACCAAAGTTGATTTCTTGCTAAATTTTCAGCAATTAATTCTCTAGCAAAACTAGTTACTACAAAATCACCATTTTTACCTTTTACAGATTTATCTTTTAACCAAGCATCACAAACCTGATAGTTATGACAAACTTCATCGGTGGCTTCTACCATATACATATCCGTCCGAGTTTTTTGTTGAGTTGCCCAGGCAACAGTTCCCAATGTCAAAACCTGACAACGCGGTACACCAAAAGTTTGAGTGATGTTTAGAGTTTTCTCTAAGGTCAAAAATCGCAACCCAGCATCACCTAAACCTGATGCATGAAAATCTTTATAAGTGGCATATCTCAATTGTTGATCTTGACGATATTGAGCATATTTTTCTAAATCTGTGATTTCTGGAATCACTAATGCATATTGGGCGCGTTTATCTCTTAACTTTGAGCGAAGAATATAATAATAACAAGCAATGGGAGCAAATAATAAGACAAATGCATTTTCTGGAGGTTCTTCAAAACTTGTATCAGAACTGAAAGCAACATGACGTACTGCTGCACCAGGATTTAACCATCCAGCTACACTAATAGATTTTGTTAACAATTGTCCATTTTTATCACAAAGGTTACTGGTAAAATCTTGATAAGCATAGCTTTGTAAAACTTTATATGTAACCTGAATCTCTTTTTCCTCTTCGCCTAATGATAAAGATTCGGTTTTGGTTCCACTTGATTTATGAGTGCTGGTATGTTGTAAAAAAGTGCCAAGAATTCCCTGATGTACAATCACCTGAGCGTCCTTACGCATAGTTGGCGAATCTAGACCGCGAAGGGCAATTAGTCCATTATTTATTTGAAACGATTCTTTTAATAGCCATTCTAAAACTATTTGATCGTTGCCTTGCCAATTTAAAATAACTTTTCGGTTATCAAGCTGCCAATTTAAACCTTCTGGACGAATAACTTTTTCGATTTCTAACTGGTTTAAAGTCATCCATAGCCCAGCTAAACCAGCACAATGCAACAAGGTAAAGCTAGAATTACCTAAATCAAACTCTAATTTCACTGCTCTGCTCCTACCTCTTCGCTGTAAGAAATTCTGCCAATAGGAGTTACAGGATAAAATCCCCTACGTTTCCATTGCCCATAATCTGTTTCAATTCTGATAGGCACTGACCAAGCTTGTGCTTCTTGCTTAAATAATTTCATTCGGGATTCATTGATTCCCCGCTTGAGTAATTCTTGCCTTTTTTGTTCAGCAATATCCCAGATTAGTGTCTCATCCTCACCCAATAACACAGTAATTGTGTATCCGCCTTCACGTAAAAAATCTGGACGATTACACCAGTTATCTTCTAGCCAACTTGATTGAACTTGCTCAACTTTCTCAGAATTCAGAAAGGCAGCGACTTTAGCTAAATCTCGTTGAGAAATACCTGTTTTACAAGAAAATTCTTTAATTAGTTGCTCTCCTGTAGAAAGCTCTGCTGTATCATAGGGTCGCCGATTATCCCAAGGATAAATAATTGCTAATTTTGTTCCTTGTTCTTGTGTAGTCATCCTGCGATTCAATCTTCCCAAGCGTTGAATTAGAGAAGCTGCGGGAGCCATTGCAGATATCAGTAAATCAGCACTTAAATCCAGCGACATTTCACATACTTGTGTAGTCACAGCCAAAACTGGTTCATCTTTCCCAAAGGCTTGAATTACAGCTTGATGCTTCTTGAGTCTGTCTTTGTAACGATAGCGACTGTGATAAATTAGTGGTTTAATGTCTAAATCTGCTAAGTGTTCGGCAAGCTTAATTTTTGCTGCACGATAAATTTCGATGCAGGTTTTTACAGAATTAGTCACCCATAACACTTTTTGCTTATTTTTAAGAGCGTCTATTGCAGGTTGCCAGATTTCTCTGAGTTCGTCAAATTCAGTAACTTCAGGAATATATTTAATGTCGTAGCGTTTAAGTTCCTCTAATTCCTTTGGCCCTTCGATGGGTTCGTCTAGTTCTTCACCTTGTTCTTTTAGTACTTGGCGAATAGCTTGTAACTGTTGGGGAGTAAAGCTGGCACTCATTAAGAGAATAGGCGCACCGCGAAACGCTTTGAGAAATTTTAACAGCGCACCAAATAGCCGTGTATCATAAGCGTGAACTTCATCAAATACAAAGGCTGATTGAGCGATCGCAGCCCAAGAGTAAAGAGGTTTGCGATTATTCTGAATCAAACCCAGTACAGAGTCAACCGTACAGACAATTAATTTTTTCCGCCATGCCTGAAAAGCCATTAATCGAATATTGATACTCTCTGAATTATCCGAGTCACCAGAAAATAGTAATTCTCTATCCAAATCAGCACGAGAATGCATTAAAGCTGCTTCGATTTCCGTACCATCTGCATAGTCAATATATCCTTGAGAAGCTGTACCTGTAGTCGGATAAGAAAAAAACAGTTTACGTCCTACTGCCCATTTTTCTCCCCAAGCATACGCACCAATCGTTTTACCTGTTCCACAACCTGCTTTGACTAGTGTTACTCGATGAGGCGATTTGGCAATTAACTCTTGAAATGGACGTAATTTTTGACCTTTGAGGCGTTGATTGACCAATTGCTGAATATCATCTTTTGATAGTTGCAATGATAATACTTGTTCAATCCATACTTGAAAGTCTTCTTCAGCTAAAGGTAACGCAGAACCAGCCAAATCTGCTGCAATCACTGTTGCTTTTACCGCAGCAATAAATTTTTGCTGTTCCCAGTCTAGTTGCGATGCAAACTGAATAAATTCGTTGCGTAGACTTATTAAAGCCTTTTTTAATTGCGACTTTGACCAAATTTTTGCAGGTAGTTTTGGTAACTTTTCAGGTAATCCTAAAGCTTGATGACCCATTTTCAAGACTGCTTGAAAGTCAGAATGATGGGTGTAAATTATTAATTCATCTCCAGTGCCAGAAGGAATTTCAGCTATAAATTCGGCAGGTTGATTATTTTGATTTGTCCCTATTTTGAGATGATGTCCCATTGCTGCCCAAACAGCAATCATCAAGTTTGAATTCTGACATTGTTCTAACCACTCTCTAAAGCTAGATACTTGTAATGCAAAAATGCCACTAATGATTTCGTGACGCAGCATTTGCCTATCTGAATGCTCTTTTGAGGATTTCAACAAATCTTTGTAATACTTAATAAGTTTCTGGTTTGATGAGTTCGGGTCAAGAGTTTTTAGGTAAACCATCTCCTGAAAATGCTGATTTGCTTTACCCCAATCGTGCAAATATGCACCTAATCTTACTGTTGTTGCAAAGTAATCTAAATCAATATGGTTTATTCCTAATTGCTGGAGAATAGATAACCCCAATTTATCTACTAAAACATCAGCTGCTTGCATTACAAAGCTAATATGTCCTGTATATGTGGCAGCCCCCTTTGCTTTAGCATCATTCTGTTCTTGGGATGATAAAGATTTTGCTAGCAACCTCTTAAACATTCTTACCTCTCTTACAAGGTAAGAAATATCCACAACCAAGGTGTCTTTTACCACCAATTCCCCATTGCTGTAACTTTAAAGAATCCTCATTACTTAATTGCGAAATCTCAGTTGTAAAACCAACAATGGTATATCGTTTTACTTTCAGAGTTTTACGACTAAGTTCACCTTTTTTATCTACCGGAATAGAAAGTTTACCTGAAATTTCTAAATTATCAATCTGACGCTGTGCCGCATTTAAAAAAGACTCAGGTTCGGTATGTCCTTTGATAACAACAATTCTTGCTCTGAGAGTGTTTGCTGGTTTGAGCGTAAAGATTTCTGGAATACCAATTTGAATATCATGTATTCCTAATCTAATACTCTTTCCTGCTAATTTATAAATCAAAGATAATTGCGTAATTGGTACACGAACTCTGAAACAGGATTGTTCGGTCAGAAGAATTTTACCTTGTTTATCTGCAAAACCAGGAATTGTTAGAATGCTGAGTGCAGTTGAGTAGCGTATTTCTGGAATAATGTGAACGCACGCTGCGAAAAGTGCATAATTATGATCCGCAGGTATACATCTCCCTCGGACTGGAAAGCAAAGCTCAACAAATGGCTCAAGTTCACTATCTGCATCTTGAAATGCAGAAAAACCCACAGATGCAATCATTTTAGGAATCTCCCTAAAAGACAAAATTCTAAATACTTAAAATGTTCAAAACCTTACGGCATCTGAGGTAGTGATTAAAAACTAGCAGTACATACTGCTTCAAGCCAGCACCGAACTCTATTTTACAGTCAAACTTGCTTTTAAATCTTGAAACATCGGAATAAACCATACATAACAGATATTTATTCCAATGTCAAGATATTTACAAGGATGTTCAACGCCTAATGGCATCAAAGGTTTGAAGCAAGCAGGGTTATATTAGTCCCAGCTGCTGTACAACAAACGAAGGTGTTAACCTTTAAATCGTGAAATTGCTCAACACTCTACAGTTGCTCAACACTATACAACATCAAAGGTTCAATTACTAAACTAGGTTAACCTATTATGTCAACCTAGTAAACGCGATCGCTACCCTTAAATTTCTGTCATAGAGATTCAACGACAAGAGCATTGATGGCAGAAGTTCCACCTGCTATGTCATATATGGAGATTGTTGCTTAATTATTGTAGCGTTTCTTAATAAAACAATTTACATAATAGCCCCCTCCCACCAGACAGCGGGGAGGGGGTTGGGGGTGGGGTTCAGTACCTACTTAACCGAGAATCGGTATAGAGCGATCGCCTTCTTAGATTTGGCTTGAGCGGAAGCCGATAGGCCCTTCACCATCATAGGTTGTAGTTCCAGTTAGGGTCTTCCCACCATCACTAGATGTGACGTTAAGCGCTACTACATTCTGTCCCACACGAGCACCGATTAGCCAAGTACCACCAGGATTCCACGGCGCTGTATTACCACCCCACTGGTTTTCTACTGTGTAATTGTTGCTGCCGACAATGTTACCTTTAAAGCCGATGGGGCCTTCACCAGCATAAGTGATAGTTCCAGTCAGGGTTTTACCACCGTCGTTGGATGTAATATCGATCGCAACAACATTTTGATTTGCTCGAGAGCCAAGTACCCAACTACCACCAGGATTCCACGGAGCAGATGAGCCTCCCCATTGGTTTTCCACATTATAGACACGGCCATCAACAGCAGCACTCTTAAAACCGATCGGGCCTTCACCAGCATATGTGATAGTTCCAGTCAGGGTTTTACCGCCGTCGTTGGATGTAATATCGATCGCAACAACATTTTGATTTCCCCGAGAGCCGAGTATCCAAGTCCCGCCCGGATTCCACGCAGCAGATGAGCCTCCCCATTGGTTTTCTACGTTGTAGGTGTCGCTCCCAGTTAAGGTAGCCTTAAAACCGATGGGGCCTTCACCAGAATATGTCGTGGTTCCGGTAAGTGTCTTGCCGTTGTCACTGGATGAAACTTTGAGTTCGACAATGCGCTGATCTGCTCTAGCTCCAATTATCCATACTCCACCAGGATTCCACGGAGCAGAAGCACCACCCCACTGATTTTGTACATTATATAGATTATTAGCATTGGTTGTTGTTGTAGCTGTCATTGTTTTCCTCCAAAGTTTTGATTGTTTAATCAAAGTGAATCTATAGCAATCCAATTTGATTTCGGAAAAAATTACGCACAATTAACAATACCTTCGCCAAATTACGAGGCTTGACATAGAAAAAACCTAAGATTTTAAATACTTCTTTTTGCCATGTAACAAAAAATTCAGTCAAGAAAATTCTGTTCTGTATGGTTTTGTAGAAGTAGTTTTAACTGTCGTGTTCGTCTGAGTGCAAATTCTACGTTTTGCCTCATAGTCAAGCAAGCGCTGATCTTAGGCGATTTTGGCAAAAGTACTGTTAAACAGCAAATATGATTGTTTTATGCCGTCGTATTTATACTAATACAACTATGCTTAAAAGCACAAGAGTAGTTAAGAAAATTTTTGATAAAAATGTTGTTTTGCTTCACTAACCGAGCCGTGACATAGTTAATAAATCCTTTAGTACAGCCCGGTGCATCAGTTATATTTATACTTGCAGTCACTTTTGTCAGGAGTGCCCAGTTGTGAGTTCCGTTAGCGGATAGCTAAGGTTTAGCCCGTGCTGAGTGCAATTATTGCTTTTTTACTCAGCACTGTTTTGGTAAGTACTTTGGAAGATTTTGTCGATTTTTACTCCTATTGACTCAATGCAGATTAACATCCGTCAGTCAAACTGAAGTAATAGAGCAAGTATATAATAAGGCAAAAACCATGAAGAAGTATAAGGAAACATTACGTGTCATCCTTGCTATATCCATCATTGTGGTTGGAGTAACACACTTTGTTGTTCCAGAAGAATATGTCAAAATTGTGCCGCCACAACTACCTTACCCTTTAGGATTGGTTTATCTGAGTGGCTTTTATGAAATTTTGGGTGGTATCGGCTTATTAGTTCCGCCTGTAAGTCAAGCTGCTGCTTGGGGACTTCTTGCTCTTTTTATTGCTGTTTACCCTGCCAATATCAATATGGCAGTTAATCTTATTAAGATTGAACATATACCAAACTCACCTTGGGTACACGTAGTTAGACTTCCCTTGCAAGCTGTTTTAATTGCTTGGGCTTGGTGGTACACGAAATCTTCGTTTGGGGAAAAACAAGCTTCTATCATTCCTAAGTCACTGATTCCCAAGGAACTAGAATGAGAATAAGTGCGTTTTTTATATCTGAATCATGCGCCTTACAACTTTGTTTGGAATAACACTCTCATTAGCAATAGGTATTGGAGAAGTTACGCTTCCGGTGACTCAAGCTGTGCAGCTTAGAGATGGCCTAGTCTATTTCGTCCAACCGCCGAAACTTGTTGAGGCGACAACTACTTACAAAGAGGTGAATGTTTGGGGCGCAACTTACTATTTCACCATCAATGTGCCGGAAAATGCTGGAGAATCCCTCCAGAAGGTAACGATCGCCCAAAGAGAGGGATCAGAAAACATCCGCTACAATCTTGATGATACCCGTGCATTTGTCGGAACCCGCGATGCCTACGGCGGGCTACGCCTACGCAAAAAAACACAACTGAAACTAGGCCCAGTCACAAACGACCGCCACACACGCACGGTTTCTGTAAACTTTGACCCACCTGTAACTCCAGGACAGACAATTACCATCGCCCTCCGCCCTGTAAGTAATCCGAGCTTTTCTGGTGTTTACTTATTAGGTGTTACAGCATTCCCTGTGGGTGAAAAATCTCACGGTCAATTTCTCGGCTTTGGACGCTTTCAGTTTTACAGCAATAGGGGAAGCTGGTGGTTCCCATAGAGGGAATAGGAAATATTTTCTAAAAGTTGTGTTATAAAAACGGGCAATAGTCTTAAACAATACGAAAGGGCTTACCATCAAGCTTTTTCGTTAAATACTTCTGAGGGTTCAGGAAAAATTAGCTGTATTTTTCCTGAGTCGCTGACGTATACTCTGATTTTTCAGTAAATGCGTAATTCTTACAGCAATGGAATCAAATGCTACTGTAAGCAATCAAGCTTTAGCGTTTAATCATCATTTAGGAGGCAGGAGGCAGGAGGAACCAACTTTTTTATTTAAACGTGGGATTAATTTTGAACGCTTTGTATCTCATGCTACGCATCTGGCTAAAATTCTTCTTTTAAACTGGAATTTATACCCAGAACTAAGTTTTCATTCATACTTCTTTCTTGCTGCCTCCTGCCCGACGCTCGCGGACTCGCTAACCCTACGCTATCTGCCTTCTGTTTTCTCTTGTAATCTTTAAAAAATAAAAAAAATTATGTTAAGTATTCCTATTAACCTAAATTTACCTCGTATACCCCGTTTAGTAACTTCTTTACCTGGGCCTCGCGCTCAAGCAATTGTACAACGCGATCGCGCCGTAACTTCTCCTTCTTATACCCGCGATTACCCATTAGTTGTATCTCGCGGCCAGGGCTGTATGGTAGAAGATGTGGATGGTAATGTATTTCTGGATATGACCGCAGGTATTGCCGTTACAGCCACCGGACACGCCCACCCAGAAGTCGTCAAGGCAATTCAAGAACAGTCGGCGCGTCTGTTGCACATGTCAGGGACGGATTTTTATTATGAACCGATGGTGGAACTAGCGGAACAATTAGCAATTCGCGCTCCCTTTCCCCACCCACAGAGTAATGCTGCGTTTCCTGCAAAGATATTTTTCACCAATTCCGGGGCAGAATCTAACGAAGGAGCCATCAAACTAGCTCGATATTACACCAAGCGATCGCTAATCGTAGCCTTCTTAGGCGCATTTCACGGACGCACCTATGGAGCAATGTCTCTCACTGGTTCCAAAGCAGTGCAGCGAGCTAATTTTGGGCCTTTAGTTCCTGGGGTAACTCATATCCCCTACGGCACTCACGCTAGCTTAGATTATTTAGAACAACAGCTATTTGGCACAATCTTACCACCGCAAGAAGTGGCGGCGATCGTCGTCGAACCAATTCAAGGGGAAGGTGGATATATCGTACCCGAAGATGGTTTTTTGCAGCGGATTCGGGAGATATGCGATCGCTACGGTATTCTGATGATAGTGGATGAAGTACAAGCAGGGATGGGGCGGACTGGTCGCCTATTTGCGATCGAGCATTGGCGTGTGATTCCTGATATCATTACCACTGCTAAAGGTATCGCCAGTGGTATGCCATTAGGAGCGATACTTGCCAGACCAGAGTTAATGACTTGGCCTCCCGGTTCTCACGCTACTACATTTGGTGGTAATCCCGTAGCTTGTGCTGCTGGTATTGCCACACTGCGACTGCTAGAAAGTGGTTTAATGACCAACGCTACCCAAATGGGAGAATTATTACAAGCTAGTCTTACCCAGTTGCATCAAAAATTTCCCAGAGTATCGCCGCCACGAGGTAAGGGTTTGATGGTAGCGGTAGATTTATTGGATGAACAGGATAATCTCGATTATAAATTGCGTGATCGCATTATCCAAGAAGCTTTTTTACGCGGTTTATTATTACTAGGTTGCGGTAAAGCAGCAATTCGTTTCTGTCCCCCTTTAGTTATCGACAGCGACCAAATTCAGATAGCCCTTCAGATTATCAATGAGATTTTAAGTTCATAACAAATGACAAATGATAAATGACAAATGACAAATAAAATTGCCCTTAATTTATGGAAATTACTTTGGCAAGAATACAGCGCCAGGGTAAATTATGCTCGTACCTACCAGCAAATGATTACTGCTGCGGGTGGAACTGTCGCCAACGACCACATTGCCTTTCGGTCATTGCGTTTATTAGTAGATACTCCACAAGGTCAAGTTAACTTGGGAATTGACTACCTGGGGCAACTTGCAGAAGCTTTGGGTTATGTGGCAGCTGGAGAGTATACTTTTGCTCAAACTTATTTGTACGCCCGTCATTATCGTCATCCGCAGCAAGAGGAATTTAATTTACCCAAGCTGTTTATCAGCGAGTTGATTGTCGATGAATTGCCTAGCAATATCGCTCAACTCATCTCTACAACAGTATCTTCAATCCCAAAGGAACTGACCTCACCCCTTACTCTTCTACAAAAAGACGGGAATATTGAAACCATCGCCAAACAACTCCAGCAAGTCTTCACCCGCCCTTGGCTACCTCCCCAGCGTTCTGTTGTCGAAGAGGTGAATCAGATTACTCAGTATGGGGCTTGGGTGTTGCTGCACGGATATGCTGTCAACCACTTTACAGGCTACGTTAACGGACAGAATACCCCAGAATATCCAGACATTGATACTACCGCCAATGCTTTGGCTAACCTGTGTGTACCAATGAAAGCAGAGATAGAGGGAAATATTGCTTGTGGTTTGCGGCAAACTGCAACTCAAGCAGTAACGGAAATGGTGACGGTGTTAGATGATAACAGTGGTGCAGAAATTCTGATTCCTTGGACTTACGCCTATTATGAAATTGCCCAGCGCTATCTAGTAGAAGTGGAATCTGGAAAGCAGGTACTTTTTGATGCTTTTTTAGGAAGTAATGCCCAGCAATTGTTTGAAATGACTCGTCTATCTAAATAGAACATACGGTAGGGGCATACTAATAAGCAATGTTTTGCCCCTATGTTTGCAACACAAAATCTGATGCCGTGAGAGTTGGCGCACCAGTTAGAGTTGCAAATATACCACCATTGCCAAAACCCGCCGCGCTGCCATTTTGGTTGTAGAACAACTGTCCACTCACAGGATCGTACACAATTTTCGCCGTGCTAGTACCTGCTAAATTAGTGACTTGAAAATCACTGACATTACTAAAACCATTTCCCGCAACAGAGGTAATGGCACTAAAGGAAGTTATATCCAGTACAATCTTGTCACCTTCAGAACTATTAAAGTCACTAATGGTATTTACTAGAAGAGTAGAAAGTCTGTAAAAATCGTTTTTGTACACAAATTTATCAGCACCTGCACCGCCAACGAGAGTATCATAGTCTTCACCACCAATGAGGGTATCATTACCAATGAGGGTATCATTACCAGCGCCGCCTCGTAGCAAATCGTTGCCACTTTTGCCGTTGATGATATCATCACCTCCCTGACCATTAATCACATCATTGGAATTGTCAAAACCCGTGATGTTATTGTTAAGGTCATTGAGGAATGTCACCGTGTTCTTGTTAAACAAGTTAGTTTGAGTGGAGTTGGCATCGAAGACATCAAAACTGTCAGCGATGCTGGTCTGGTTATCAAACAGGATATTGCCGATCGCAGCTCTGCTACCTAATACTGGTAAATTATCCAAGTATTCTAGTTGAAAGTTTTGCAGGATGACTTTGGTGTTGGCGATATCTTCAAAAGTGACTTCTAGATTGTTACCATTTTGAGTTAATTGCAGATTTTTAGCAGTCAATCCCAATCCTGTAAAGTTTAGCGTGTCAACTTGAGAAATCACTCCTGATGAAGGATTTGTGCCTTTGCCAATGCCGCCAAAGTCGGTGATGGTGTCGATACCATCGCCAGGGAGAAAGATAAATTTATCTTGACCACCGTTACCTGTGAGGATATCGTTACTAGCTTTTCCATCGATAATATTGTTGTTGAGTGTGCCGATGAGGATATCTGCACTCTTAGTTCCCGTGATGAATTTCTGGACAATACCCAAGGTGGTAGTTGCTACTGCACTGGTATTACTAAAACCTTGCCCGTCATTAACGACAAACTCAATTGTAGTGTTAGCAGTAGCGGCAGCAGTATTATTGTAGGTAAGGCTGTTAAGAACTTGTCGGTAATTGGCAATGGTATCTGTGCCGCTCAGGGTGAGAGTGCCCGTCGTGGGGTTGTAGGTAGAAGTGATGTTACCAATAGCAGTGGCATTAAGACTTTCGGCTGCGCCATTAAAAAGATTAGTAATGGTAATGGTGACACCAGCTAAGGTAGTATTATTGTCACTTAGGGTGAAATTGCGATCGAGGATGGAGACGGGAGTACCGCTAAAGGTAGTGCTAAAATCAATTCCCTCTGAATTGCCGTTGAGATCGAGTACGGGAGCGCGGTTGCCAAACGCCACGTAGGTGTTCTGCAATGAGCTATAAAAAGGTCCGCTGAAGTCGCCATATAGTGTGCTGACAATCAGGTCGTCGATGCCGTCACTGTTGATATCTCCCGCACTGCTGCTGACAGCGGAGCTAAATAAGCTACCTGTGGCGCTTTTGATGGTAAAGCCATTAGTGCCGTTGAGCGTGGAGAGGTCGAGTTGGGGACGAAAACCGTCCTTGCTACCAAACACTACGTAGCTCTCCCCTAAACCGAATCCTCCCCCGATAATCAGGTCGTCGATGCCGTCGCCGTTGATGTCTCCCGCGCTGCTGACAGACGAGCCTGAGAAGTAAGTTATATTAGTGCCGTTGATAGTAAAGCCATTAATGCCGTTGAGGGTAGAGAGGTTGAATTGAGCATCAAAACCGCCCTTGCTACCAAACACCACGTAGCTCTGCCCTGAACCGAAGCCGTTGGGCCTGGCATCTGGTGCCCCGATAATCAAGTCGTCGATGCCGTCGCCGTTGATATCTCCCGCACTACTGACAGACGAGCCTAAACGGTCTTCTTGATTGATGCCGTTGATAATAAAGCCATTAGTGCCGTTGAGCGTGGAGAGGTTAAATTGGGCATCAAAACCGTTCTTGCTGCCAAACACCACGTAGCTCTGCCCTGAACCGAAGCCGTTGGGGTGAGCAAGGAATGCCCCGATAATCAGGTCGTCGATGCCGTCACCGTTGATATCTCCGGCACTGCTGACAGACCAGCCTGAGAAGTCACTTTCTTCGATGCCGTTGATGGCAAAGCCATTAGTGCCATTGAGGGTTGAGAGGTTGAATTGGGCATCAAAACCGTTCTTGCTGCCAAACACCACGTAGCTCTGCCCTGAAAAGTCGCCGTTAGGGTCGGCAAAGCGTGCCCCGATAATTAGGTCGTCGATGCCGTCACCGTTGATGTCTCCCGCATTGCTGAGAGACCAGCCTAAACCGTCACCTTCATTGATGCCGTTGATAGTAAAGCCATTAGTTCCGTTGAGGGTAGAGAGGTTAAATTGGGCATCAAAACCAGACTTGCTGCCAAACACCACGTAGCTCTGCCCTGAATTGGAGCCGTTCGGGTCAGCAGAGCTTGCACCAATAATCACATCGTCGATGCCGTCGCCGTTGATGTCTCCCGCATTACTGACAGAGCCTAAGAAGTCACCTTCATTGATGCCGTTGATAGTAAAGCCATTGGTGCCGTTGAGGGAGGAAAGGCTGAATTCGTCATCAAAACCGCCTTTGCTGCCAAACACCACGTAGCTCTGCCCTGAACTGTATAAGCCGTTGGGGGAAGCAAGGAATACCCCGATAATCACATCGTCGATGCCGTCGCCATTTATGTCTCCCGCATTGCTGACAGAACTTCGTGCACTGTCACCTTTATTGATGTCGTTAATAGCAAAGCCCTGAGTGGCGTTGAGATTTAAAAGGTTAAAAGTTGAATTTGCCATCATGTCTCCAGTTTAGTTTTTATAAGTTATTTGTCCTTGGTCATTAGCAAAGACACTTGTACCGCTTCTCTACAAGACGCTGCATGAACGGGTAATTCGTAATTCCCATTGCATAAGGATTTTAGACATTTTATAAGGGTGGCTCATTTACACCAATCTGTACTATGAGGCTGAGTACCAAGCTGCTTGGTCAGAATTTTTTACGAAAATCTTAATCTAATTTGCTCTTCCTGCCTTTACCGCACTGCCATTAAATTGTCAATTTGTTACTGCGTTGTAGATTGGGCGATCGCACCTGCTCTCTTCTAAAATTGATTTGCATATCTATTAATATTCCTCCGCTTATCCTCTTTGATGCTTCTGTGCTGCCACATCTGACCAATAGCGGTAATTAAATAATTTGCAAGCTTGTAATTCGTAATTAGAAAATTCAATCACGAATTACCATCTGAAAATTACGAATTATGTTGATAGCAGTCTTTTTATGTCAGCTAGCAACTTATTTGACTTTCTAAATAAAAATTATTTTGATAACCGTTGAATCACTTAAATACTCTTATGAATATCTAAGCATTGTCAAGAGGCTGGATATAATTCTGATAAAGTTAGAGTGAATTTTAGGAAGTGCTATATGAAGTTTTTGTGTCACCGATAGCGTACCTCTACAAAAAAGCAAGCTACGCCAAGCGTCTTGTAAAGAAGCGTTAGTGAGTCTTGTCTGCAACACGCTCTTGCCTTCGAGCGTCACAGTCCGTCGTAGACATTGCACTCTTTTTACAGATTGTGTTGAGGAATGTAGATTGCTTCTTGCAGGGTAATTCAACATTTGCGCGTTTGTTGAATAAAGTTTGGGTTGAATACAACTTAAACTATAGCGTTAGTAATGAAAATAATTATTTGAGTAACCAAAATGGTGCTTTTGTAACAAAAATTATGATGTTTGTAACGAGAATAATGAGTTTACTAACCAAAATGGTTTTTTATAATCAAAATTTATAATATTTGTTACAAAAATAATGAGTTTAGTAACCAAAATGGTTTTTTGTAACGAAAATTCTGATGTTTGTAACAAAAAAAATGAGTTTTTATAACGAAAATTGCGACTTGAGTTAATCAAGTCGCAATTTTTATAACTAAAATTAGGGTTAATATTCAGAGAATATCGCGTTTTGCCAGAAATTGGTACATCTGCCAACGTGCATCTACTTCAGCTTGGGCTTGTTCTAACAAGTGCTTGGCAACGTCGGGTTTGCTCTTAGTGAGCATCTTGAAGCGATTTTCTTGATACATCGAATGTTCTACAGATTGCGTAGGCGATCGCATATCCAATTGCAATGGATTTTTACCCTGGTTAAGCAACTCTGGATTATGCCGATACAGCAACCAACGACCTGATTCTACCAGAGTTTTCTGGTGATTCATCCCTGTAGTCATGTTAATGCCGTGGGCAATGCAATGGCTGTAAGCAATAATCAGTGATGGGCCATCATAAGCTTCTGCTTCCAAAAATGCTTTCAGAGTATGTTCATCTCTAGCACCAAGGGCTACACTTGCTACGTAGACATTTCCGTAGGTCATCGCAATCATCCCTAAGTCTTTTTTAGGTGCTGGCTTACCACTAGCGGCATATTTAGCAACTGCGGCTCGTGGCGTGGCTTTGGAAGACTGACCGCCTGTATTAGAATACACTTCTGTATCCATCACCAAAATGTTGACGTTTCGACCAGTAGCAATTACATGATCGATACCACCAAAATCAATATCATAAGCCCAACCATCACCACCAACAATCCAGACGCTTTTTCTCACCAAGTAATTTGCAAGGGATTTGAGATTTTGGATTTTGGATTTGAGATTGGGATCGAAAGTTACAATTTCATCTAACTTCTGCTGCAACAGTTCTATTCTTTCGCGCTGTTCCCAAATGTCAGCTTCAGATTTTTGTTCAGCTTTCAGGATTGACTGAACTAAATCACCAGAAATTATTGATTGGCTCATTTCCCCACTCCCCAATTCTTGCAACAATTCCGTCGCAAACTCAGCTTGTTTGTCGAGGGAAAGGCGAAAGCCATAACCGAATTCAGCGTTATCTTCAAATAGATTATTAGACCACGCGGGGCCGCGTCCTTCGGCGTTGGTTGTCCAAGGAGTTGTGGGGAGATTACCACCATAAATTGAAGAACAACCTGTAGCATTGGCGATGACGGCGCGATCGCCAAACAATTGTGTTAATAATTTCAAATAAGGTGTTTCACCACAACCTGCACAAGCACCAGAGAATTCAAATAATGGTTCTTGCAGTTGTTGTTGGCGAATCTGGTTTAATTTTAGCGATCGCCTGTCAGGATTAGGTAAACTCAAAAAGAAATCCCAGTTTTTCCGCTCTTGCTCTTGCAATGGCAACTGCTTTGCCATGTTAATTGCTTTCAGCGATGGCTCAGATTTATTTTTAGCAGGGCAAATATTTACACAAATCGTGCATCCCGTGCAGTCTTCTGGGGCAACTTGAATGGTAAATTTTTGATTGGCAAAGTCTTTATCTTTTGCACCAGTTGACTTGAAGGTTTCTGGTGCATTAACTAACTCATCGGCTTGATAAGCCTTTGCCCGGATGGCACTGTGCGGACAAACCATAACGCACTTACCACATTGAACGCAGACATCCGGCTCCCACACAGGTATCTCTTCGGCAACGTTACGTTTTTCCCACTTGGCAGTGCCTACGGGAAAGGTGCCATCAACAGGTAGTGTGCTAACAGGTAAATCATCACCTTCCCAAATCATGATTTTACCCAAAACTTCTCGCACAAATTCGGGAGCGGAGTTAAGTGAGGAGTGAGGAGTTAAGAGTGAGGAGTTAGGAGTGGGGATTGTTTGTGGGACATCTACTTTATGTAAGTTGTCTAAGGTGTTGTCTACAGCTTGCAAGTTCATGCGAACAACTTCTGCACCTTTTTTACCGTAAGTTTTATCAATCGCTTGTTTGATTTTAGCGATCGCTTCTTCTTGCGGCAAGACACCCGCTAAGGCAAAGAAGCATACCTGCATAATCGTGTTAATTCTGCCACCCATCCCACTTTCACGGGCAACCTGGCTAGCATTGATTACGTATAACTTCAAATGCTTGTCGATAATTTGTTGCTGCACCTTCATCGGCAGATATTCCCAAACGGTATCTGCATTGTATGGACTGTTAAGTAACAAAGTCGCCCCAGGAATAGCAGCCTTCAAAATATCTATGCGTTCCAGAAATCCCCAGTGATGACAACCAATAAAGTTGGCTTGATCAATTAGGTAGGTGGAGCGAATTGGCTCTTTACCGAAGCGGAGGTGAGAGACGGTCATTGAGCCAGATTTCTTAGAATCGTAGACAAAGTAGCCTTGGGCGTAATTGTCAGTTTCTTCACCAATAATCTTGATAGAGTTTTTGTTAGCGCCAACAGTACCATCAGCGCCCAACCCATAGAACATTGCCCGAACAACATTATCCGATTCTGTAGAGAAATTAGGGTCAAAGTTGAGAGAAGTATGACTAACGTCGTCATTAATCCCAATCGTAAAGTGATTTTTTGGTTTAGCTTGGGCAAGGTTGTCAAAAATGCCCTTCACCATCGCCGGAGTAAATTCTTTAGAAGAAAGACCGTAACGACCACCCACAATTTTAGGGGATGAGGAAGTATTTTCTTCCCCTGCCTCCCCTGCTTTCTCTGCTCCCCCTGCTCTCTTATCTGCCCACGCCTCATGGATAGCAGCCACGACATCCAAATACAACGGTTCCCCGGCGCTACCTGCTTCTTTAGTGCGATCGAGAACTGCGATCGCTTTTACACTAGTTGGTAATACTGCAACAAACCTTTGGATATCAAAGGGGCGGTAAAGTCGCACTTTCACTACACCAAGTTTTTCACCACGGGCGTTAAGGTAATCTACTGTCTCATGGACGGTTTCACAACCTGAACCCATAAGAACGATAACGCGATCGGCATCGTTAGCACCGTAATATTCATAGATTTGATAATGCCTTCCCGTGCGTTCGCCAAATTCATCCATGATACGTTGGACAATTTCTGGACAGGCGTTGTAATAAGGGTTAGCACCTTCACGTCCTTGGAAGTAGACATCGGGGTTTTGGGCAGTCCCTCGCAATACGGGACGATCTGGGGTGAGGGCACGGCTGCGGTGGGCGAGTATGAGGTTATCGTGGATGAGCGATCGTAAATCGTCATCTGAGAGCAATTTGACTTTCTGCACTTCATGGGAGGTGCGGAAGCCATCAAAGAAATGCATAAAGGAGACTCGCGTCTCTAGGGTAGCAGCATGGGCGATAAGAGCAAAATCTTGACTTTCCTGCACCGAAGCGGAACACAGCAGGGCAAAACCAGTCGCCCGAGCTGCCATTACGTCGCTATGGTCGCCAAAAATTGATAAAGCATGAGTAGCCAAGGAACGAGCAGCAACGTGAACCACGGCACTAGTCAACTCACCAGCAATTTTGTAGAAGTTGGGTATCATCAACAATAATCCCTGAGATGCAGTAAAGGTGGTACTCAGAGAACCTGTTTGCAATGCTCCATGCACAGCACCAGCCGCTCCCCCTTCGCTCTGCATCTGCACGACACTGGGAATAGTACCCCAGAGGTTAGGACGATTTTCTGCTGACCAAGCATCAGCCCATTCACCCATTGCTGAAGAGGGGGTGATCGGATAAATGGCAATCACTTCATTTAATTTGTAAGCAACACGAGCAACAGCCTCATTCCCATCGATAGTTGCAAAGGTTTTGTTCATAATATGATTTTTGTCCCCGCCTCTAAGCTGCATTATCAGAACACGTGAATATAAGAATCAGAAATAGCCAGTACTAGAAAGTAAGTGTATTATCTGCATTAAAGATTTATCAGTAGGATTTACTCCGTGTTAAAGGATAGTTTGTTGATAGCTTTAAGCTCTTAAGTTAACTTTGAACAAATATTGCATCTATTAATATCTCATCTGCAATCCTGCATCTATTAATATGTATTAATAATGTACTCAATGACCAAAGTCTTTATTTGATAACACTTTAAAACAATTTATTCTTTTTTGTGGGGTATAGGGTCGGGAACAATACTACTCGGTTAAGAAAATTTGTAGATTATACCAATTTGAAAAAAATGCGACAAATAGACCATTTGTAGAGACGCGATTCATCGCGTCTTTACCCAAGGATGTGTTTCAATCATTAATTGAATTGGTATTAGTTGCAGGTGATGAAACCCAACAAAGCTCTGAAAATATTGCGTCTAAGTTCCTCAACCAACCTACACTGAAGTTGTTTTTTAAGCAAAACCTACGCAGTTTTGGGACTATTTACTACAATGGTCAAATATCACTTGCAATCCCATAGCAACAGCAGAAAGATGGCAATAAAAATTACATTGCTAATCGCCGATTTCCATACCATTGACTCAAATCATCCTCAATCGCCTCAAGAATCGCGATCGCCTCAGTTATTGATTTTGCATCGGCAGCTAAAAGTGCAAACGCTCGCTCAACCCGTTGTTGATAGTCAGTAGGGCAAATAGCAAACGTATTAGCAACTGCGTTGGCGTAGCCCGCCGCAGGCATCGCCCCCTTTTCATTCAACAGGTAATTTTCATTGAGCGCGAATAAAACCTGATTAATACACGCCACGCTGCGGAAACAACAACCTGCTGCGTAAACAACATCATTGCGTGCGATCGCCTTTTTTGCCACCAACAGCGAGAAACTTATTTCCCAGGCGAAAGTATCAATAGTTGCCTGTTTCAGCCCAACTGGATAAAGCTCTGTTTTTACCTTCAAAGCTTTTAAAACACCATCGGGGTCGTAAAGTGCCTGACAAATAGCAATTTCCCCCATATAAATAGAGGACACAAAGCCATGAGGGTGTCCTGGTTGATAATCAATAGTAATGCGTCCTATATGGCAATCATCAATCACACGATTGACCTTCGCCAAATCACGATAGAGGAGATCTACACCTACACCTTCTACCACAAGCCAACCGCCGCCGTTAATCCACTTTCCCCATTCACCAATCGCAGTAATCAAATTTACGCGATGGTTATCATCAAGCTCACAGGCAAGACGATTTAGAGCAATTAAATCGGGTGGATTTTCTGGATTATAATAAATCCCCAAATCCACATCTGACTTTAGGGTATGGTTGCCCCGTGCCCGTGAACCACCCAAGGCGATCGCTGTAATTCCCTCAATTGACAGCAAACTTGAAACAATATGGTTGATGAATTGAGGCGATTCTTTATTCATAGATTTTTGCATTGCTGCCATAAAGTTTAACCAAAGGTAAACCTCTATGGGGAATACTACTAATAAAAAGCTGCTTGATATCGTTCGATTTATATGATAAAAAATAACTCAAGACTGCAATGAGGATTGGTATCAAGACTAAACTTAGGGGAACACCTATCGAGATAAAAACCAATGTTAATAGTACAAAAATAAGAATACCAATATTACTAAAGGTTTGTACCTTTTCTAGAAAAACCAGAGAATTACGACAACTTGGACAATGCTTTGTGTGTCTATGCCATCGGTCATATAGTTGTTCTTCATTCAATTGTTTAACACTACCTTCCATGCACCCTTGCCATGAAGGACTACCTCCAGCAAATTCATCTAGCCATTTTCTGAAAGTTATGATACCCACGTCGGAAGTAGAAGGCATAAAATATGCTCTTTGCCATTTTTTATCTAATAATGACTGATTCACTTCTTGAGAATGCATAGCTGATAAATCTTGGTCACTTAGCTTGTATGTGGATAAGTGCTGTAACCCAGTTTCTAAATCCTTTGGGAGAATCTCATACCAAAAATTTCTTTTAACTGAATTTCCATCAGAAATAAACTTGCTAATATACCTACAATAACCTGGTTGTGTAGGAACAAAATACAACTGAAAAATATTAGTTTTACCGTTGGGATAACTATATATCGTAGTATTAGAGCAGGGTGGAGTAAACTTTCGCCTCGCCTCCATATCTTTGTTGAAGAGATTGTAACCTTGATGTTTGAGAGTAAAACCTTCTTGAGCAGATATTTCTCCAATAGATTCAAAATATTCCATAGGCACAGCTGTTTTCGGTGAAAAAAGACCTATTCCTTCATGAAGAAATTCTGCATGAGAAGGATCAAAAGTACTTTCAACAGACACGGTGTAACCAACCGGAACTTCTGTCATCTGCCAGGAGGTGGAAGATATATCTAGTTCTGATTCAGGTATGGTAGCTGGCTGCTTTGAGTTACAATCCTCAAAGGCTGTTGAACTATCATCTGCCCATACCCAAAGCAATTCTTGGATAACTTGTGTAGGATATGTTGTAACTCTTGACCTGAAACTATCACAAGCAGTTACTTCTGCTTGGCTACCAGCCAACATGGGAATTTTAGTGCATTTACCTTCACCATCAAAACACCAACCGTGATGTCTACACATTAAGTTTCCATCTTCAGTGATGCTTCCCATAGATAGTCGCACCAACTTATGAGGACAAACATCATCCATTACGATCCACTTTTGATTTTTGTCTCTCCAAATCACCAGTTTTTTCCCCAGAAGAGTGATAGGAGTGGGATTCAAATTATCTAAATAGCTTAAAGGAATAATAGGATACCACTGTTTAGTCCATGAAAACTGAGTTGAGATCACAAGAGCTAGAAACCTAATTTACACAACTATATTAACGTGAGTTCGACGAATATAAAAGCCCAAAAAGCTTGCTAGATATGAATTTGCTTAAGTGGGCAGGCAAAGTGCGATGCCTGCGGTGGTAAGTTTGACGAACTACGAATTGGTATTACTTGCTGGTAGTGTAGATTCTGTGTTATCGGTCTTCAGTTGACCATCTTCCATATAAATGATGCGATCGGCAATATCGAGGATGCGATTGTCGTGGGTAACTAGCAAAATCGTACAACCTTGTTCTTTAGCTAGCTTCTGCATTATTTCCACGACATCGCGTCCAGATTTTTTGTCAAGCGCAGCAGTGGGTTCATCTGCTAAAACAATCTTAGGATGGCTAACTAAAGCACGAGCGATCGCAACCCGTTGTTTTTGCCCTCCAGATAGTTTCTCTGGGTAATAATTTATACGATCAGCTAAACCGACAGTTTCCAAAATAGCGATCACTTTGGCATCAATATCTTGATTCAAAAAATTGTCATGCAACTCTAGAGACATTCGCACATTTTCTCTCGCTGTCAAAAACGTCATCAAGTTATGCGCCTGGAAAATATAGCCAATCTGGCGGCGAAGCTTAGTTAACTGTTGCTTTTTAGCACCACGAATTTCCTCTCCTAAGATTTTGAGACTACCTTCTTGAGCAGAACGCAATCCACCCATTAAGGTTAACAAGGTGGTTTTCCCCGATCCAGAGGGGCCAGTCATGATAACGATTTCTCCAGCCTTAATCTCCAAATTAATGTCGAATAATACTTGTTTGCAAAGCGCACCTTCACCAAAGTAGTGGTTGAGGTTACTGATAGAAATCACGGATTCTAAAACAGAAACTGTTGAGTTGGAAGTTACTGGGAAAGACTTTTGCAACATAGGATATTATAGGGCATTGGGCATTGGCGAGATCATTCTTCACTCTTGTAGAGACGCGATTAATCGCGTCTCTACTTTTAACATTTGTACAGACGCGATTAATCGCGTCTCTGAAACTAAAAAACATCGGCAGGGTCAGCAGATCGTAGTTTTCGCATAGCGATCGCCCCAGAAACACTACACATGATCACGGTCAAAATCCAAACCTGTATCGCCCGTTCCATTTTCATGAAAATAGGAAGCATCGTCGCAGCGTAGGTGACTTGATACAATCCAAAAGAAAGGATGAATCCAGGAAGAAAACCTAAAATAGCTAATAACAATGCTTCTTGAATTAGAACTCCCAAGAGATAGTTATCGGTGTATCCCATTGCTTTGAGGGTGGCGTATTCTGGCAAGTGGTCAGAAACATCAGAGTAAAGGATTTGATAAACAATCACGATGCCAACGATAAACCCGACTCCTGTACCCAAACCAAAAATGAAACCAATGCCAGTACCAGCTTCCCAGTAACTTCTCTCCACTTTGGCAAACTCTTCTGGAGTCAGAACTCTGACATCTTTAGGTAGCCCATTGACAAGTTGCGATCGCACTTTTTCAGGATCGGCATCTGGTTTAAGCGTGATTAACCCAACTTCGATGCGATCGGGTTTACGCTCTGGGAATAGCTGGAGAAAGGTGGAGTCACTGGCGATCACATTACCATCGGCAGCAAAGGAAGCACCATCAGTAAACAAACCTTTAACAAAGACGGCTTTACTATTCAGTTCCGTGTCAAATTTGCCTGTTTTCTTAAAGATATCGCCAACTGCCCCGTATTCTGGACGACCTGCCTGATCAAACAGAACTTGATACAACTGTTTAAGGTTATCCTGATTTTGATTAATTTCGGGCGATTTGAATGGTGATTGTGTCGGATCGACACCCCAAACTAAAATGGCACGCTCAAGACGTGTTTCAGGATTTCGCCACTGTCCGGTGCTGATGTAGACAGAATTCACTGACTGGACACCTTCATAACCTAATGTTTGGTATAGTCGCTCTCTGGAAAAGTTTTTTACCGAAAACAAAGTTTGAAATTGGGGATTAATTAAAACCAAATCTGCCTGTAAATTACGATGAGGTTTCACAGCGGCATCAAAAAGCGCACTTTCAAATCCCAACTGGATAAACATCAGCATATCGGCAAAGGTAATACCTGCAACTGCAACAGCCAAACGAGTTTTTTCTTTCATTAACTGCCGCCATGCTAGCGGCGTTTTGCGAAATATTTTAGAAAACATATTGAAAAAAACTTTAATACACTAGTGTTTCAGCTTGCTGTTCAAGCTGGCGCTGTCGCATGAACAGAAATAATGGAAGACCTAAAGACACACCAACCAAAAGATTACAGGCAATGTAAACCCAGAGATTTTGCATTTTCAGACGTGTCCCCTCCCAAAATATGAATGTCCATAGAACTAGCGATGAAACAATAACATCCATGCCAAAAAAACCAGAAATTTTGTTGGCAAAGAGTTGCTCAAAAAACAGCTTTATATCAAGACCATGCTCTAAGATAAATGGAATAAACTGGGAGTAAGGTAGAACGAAACCAAGTATACAAAGCAGAAGGTATATGACTTTAAGCATGATTAAATTCACCCTATAAAAAATGCTGGAATACACGAGACAACAAACAACAACTCTATATTTCAATTGCTGTCTGTACCTGTAAGTTGGTGAAACCTGCAACTCGCTTGCTGTCTTCAGGATTGAGGCGAATTTTCACCTCAATTACTCGGCTATCAAGGTTTTCTCCTGGCTGGTTGCTGAAAACGTTTTGTCTATTCACCTGCAAACCAATTTGGGCAACGGTTCCTCGCAGTTCACCAGGAAATCCCTGACTGTTAATCACTGCCTGTTGTCCTAGTTTCACTTTGCTGATGTCCGTTTGATAAACTTCTGCAACTGCCATCATCTGGTCTGTTTGCGCTAAGTCTGCAATGCCAGAATCATTAATTTTTTCTCCGACTCGCGTATGAATTTTGATGATCTGTCCCGCCATCGGTGCTTTGATATAAGCACCCGCTAACTCGGTTTGGGCATGTTTGAGTGTAGCGATCGCATTTTCAACTTCTGTCTTGGCTGCGGCTATGTCTACAGGTCGGACTTCTGCAATACTGGTAAGCGTGGCTTTGGCTTCACTAACTTGCTTGCTACCAGTGGCGTTAGTGCGGGCGAGTGTTGCTTTGGCTTCGGCAAGTTCTTTGCTAGCAGTGGTGTTAATTCGGTTGAGAACTGCTTTGGCTTCGTCTACTTGCTGTTTGGCAGTTTCTACAGTTAAGCCTTTGCTGTCATACAAAGAATTAGAAACTGCTCCTTGAGAATAGAGCTGCTGATAACGTTGATATTCGGCTTCAGCATTTTTGAGTTCTGCTTCTAGCTTCTTAATGGTTGCCTCTTGAGCTATTCTGTCTCCTTCCCACTGTGCCTCTATGCGGAATATCGCTTCCTGTTGTGCTGTTTTGTCTCCTTGGGACTGAGCTTCGAGACGTTCAACGCTTGCCTGCTGGGCGTTAATTTCTCCTGCTTTTGCTCCAGCTTGCACTTGAGCGAGTTTAGCTTGAGCAACTCTGACTTGTTGTTGGGCTTGTATTACAGCAGTTTGCAAGCGATCGCGGGCGTCTAAAATTGCTACCACCTGTCCGGCTTTAGTGCGATCGCCCTCTTTGACTAGGATTTTGGCAATGCGATCGCCATCCAATGCCAAGGGCGCAAACAAGCTAATTACCTCTGCTTCTGGTTCTAACCGTCCCAATGCAGCCACTTTTTGACTTTTGAGCGGGGTTTCTATTGGCTCAGATTTCTCAGTTTGACCAACTAACCCAAACTGAGAAATCCCATAAACAACAATTGCACTTGTAATAGCAGTAGCTGCAATTACTAATGCAATTAACCTTTTACTGGAAGCTTTGGATGATAGCTTTTCAACCATCTCTTTTGTTCTCATAAAACTTTTGTTTCCTGTGTAAAATTTTAGCTGCTAATGATGATCAACAATTGTTAATTATCTTTGACATCCAAATAAATTTATTTATTATATCTTCAAAACTTTGAAAGTTATAGAGGTACGAAATATAGCTATAAAACATTACCAAAAGCCTATTCAACTCTTGGTTTATGCTGCATATTGCGGCAAGTATGCCGTCAGCATTTTGCCTAACAACGCACATTGTTCAATAAAATCAATTGTTTCATCACCCCATAACTTCTCTAGAATTAAACCATTTAGAAAGCTCAAGACAAAAGAAGCTAATACTGCATCTTGAATACCCAAAAAATCACAGGCTGCCTGCTGATACCGCTTATTAGTACGCTTAAAAATACTATTTTTTAACATTTCTTTAGAGTCTTTATGTTGACAAAAATCAATCCAAATGTAAGTCCATTTAATGAAGTAATCTTCGTTTTTCACTAGGTATCTTCCTAATGCTTCCATTGACTCTTGTAGCGTTTGCGCTCCTTCTAGTTCAGCTAATGCTGCACTTAAATCCTGCTCACATATCTCCTGGGCTAATTGCTCAAATAGAGCTTGTTTGCTAGGAAAATAGTGGTACAACGTACCAGTAGAAACCCCTAATCTTTCAGCAATTTGGCGCATAGTGATGGAACCATAGCCTTTTTGGGCAAATAAATCAAAACACTTGTCGAGCAGTTCTTTACGGTATTGCTCATGGTCAACAATCTTAGGCATGATTTAGCTTATTTATATCGAACGGTTGTTATATATTATATAGCATATTTGCTGGTGATACGTTAAAGCAAGGTTGATTGATTGAAATCGAACATGCGTTATAGTTTAACCTAGTTTTGCGCTAAATGTAATACTCATCAATTTTAATGTTTGCCATTTAGTATAAGACTATGATTTGATTTTGGTAAAAACTCCGTATATTCTTGGTGAAGAACGGTAAAATAATAATCAGTGTATTTTTATACGGTAAAATAATAATTAATGCGTTTTTTATTAAGTATAATTTATGCCTTATCGGAGAAAATTTTTAACAAGAGCAGGATACACAACCCTTTCTGCGTTATTGACTATGGGGTTTTTACAAAAGGATAAGCAAAAAGAAGACCATAGCACGAATGCTGATATAGCAAACTATACAAGCAGAAATGTAAATTCTTCCCTTCGGCAATTAGCTGCCGCCAAAGGAAAGCGTTACGGCGCAGCAATTTCTAATGAATTTTTGCAAACAGAGAAAGATTACGCTAACCTGATGGCTCGTGAATGTTCGATTGTGACACCGAATGGTGAATTAAAATGGGATGCTACTGAACCACAGCCAGGATTATTTACCTTTGAGTCAGGAGATGCGATCGCTGATTTCTGCCAAAAACATAAGATAGAATTGCACGGGCATACCCTTTTCTGGCACATGGGAAAACCAGACTGGGTTCCTTACCCTCCTACACCTAAGATGATCGAACGCCATGTTAAAGGAGTCATGGGGCATTATCGTAATAGTCCCGTTTTAAAGTCTTGGGATATTGCCAATGAAATTATCGCCGATAGTGAAAATCAAACTGATAACGCAACAACCGGTTTGCGTAAAGGGGTAAAACCAGAATTGATTCGAGACTTGTTTTTAATTGCCGCTTCAGTTGATAGCAGCAAGAAATTTTACCTAAACGATTTTGGTATTGAAGGCACTACATGGAAATCAGAACGTTTCTTAAGAATGGTCGAATATCTAAAGAATAGTGGAGTTAAAATTGACGGGGCAGGTATCCAATCACATCTATGGTTTTCTACTGCATATCCTTTTGACGAAAAAGGATTTAATTCGGTCTTAAAACGGCTTAACGATCTTGAAGTGAAACCAATAATTACGGAATTAGATATTATCATTGATAGCCCGCTACCGGATAGTATCAAAAGCCTAGACCAAATGGTAGCCGATAGTTACAAGCGATATCTTGACCTGTGCTTTGCAGCTAAGGTCGATACTGTAATTACATGGGGACTTACCGACCGTCATACCTGGATACGTCATCCCGACTGGATGCCAAGAAAAATCTTTAGAAACAATCCAAGTCTCTGGAAATTTCTGCGTCCGCTTCCCTTCGATGAGAACCTACAATCTAAACCAGCCCGCCATGCTATAGCCCAGGCTTTTCAGGAATCAACTTGATACTCCACCTAAACGGAAATATAGCATTTCCTCAGCAACTGAGGTACATCCAAATCTTGTTTACCAAGCTTAGTAGCTTTGAAAATGTACCTCATTCTGCCGAGAACTGCTATAGAACCCATTTGGGATCTATCTATTCGCCAACCGCTTGAGCATCAGTCGAATGAAACAGAGATTGAGTTTTGCTGTCGCATGACTTAAGGTACGCTCAAAGTTTTTGACTAAGCTCTTACACCGCTCCATCCAAGCATTGGAACGTTCAATGATCCATCGTGTTGCAACTGGGACAAATCCTGCTTTGCCTTGGGCTGCTTTTTCGGCTTTCGTCGGCTTAGGTGCAAGTTGACTTCTATCTTGGTCAAGACTTGTGGATAGAGTTTTTCCAGGGCAGTGCTGATTGTGTTTGGGTGATAGCCGTGGTCGAGCAGGATGGTAATTTTAGGAATGTTGACAGGCTTGGCTCGAAAGTAATCCAGGTTGTGGCTCAAGAGTTCAATTAAGCCTTGATCATCGGTCACACTGGCTTTACTACAATGTGTGAAAAATGGTAGTCCTAGCGTATCAACAGCGAGATGTCGTTTGATGCCATTGGTGCATTTGTAATGACAGAACCCTTTGGATTCAATACTTGCAGTGCAGGTATTCTTCACCGCAAGGGAAGTCGATGATCAGCAATCTTGTCCACTTCGGTTTTTTTTGGCTTGTTGCCGCACCTGTGAATGCAACGCACTCATCATCCCTTCTAGAACCCCATCCACACGCCACTGCTTGTAATGCCAGAAAACGGGCGAGTAGGGCGGCAAGTCTTTCGGCAAATCACACCAGTTACAACCATTTTTTAGTTGGTAAAAGATACCATCCAGGATTTGGCGCTTTGTCCATCGCGGCGGTCTGGTTTTCTGCTTTTTTGGCAGTAATGGTTCAATTAGTTCCCACTCTTTATCGGTTAAGCTGCTGGTGTACGGCATTTATTTTTGATCCTAGCTCATTGCCAGAGATCCCAAATGGGTTCTATAGTACTTTTAAGTATTATTCTAAGCAAAATAATTGGAAATATTTTTCGCTATTCACGATTATGAAAGTTGAATAAGACTTACTGACTAATTAATCATTAAACCTTAGTACAACATTTCATAAATTCGTGACGAATTGAGCGACCTACTGGTAAGACTTTGAGAGACTCGATCAAGCTACGAACTTGTGAAATTTCGTACTTAGAAATACCAGCAGGTTATTTTTTTTCCGTTTACTTGAGATACTCCAAATTTCTCGTAAAAATAATGTGCCAACAAACCAAGGCTCAAGTAAGTAACGTCTCCAAAGCCTTTTCGGTTCAGATAACAAGCGATACAACCATTCTAACCCCACCTTTCCCATCCAGCGAGGAGGAGTAGGTATTGCTCCTGCTATATAGTCCATACAGGCTCCACTAGTCAAAATAGTATTGGTATGAAGATGTTCAAGATTTTCATAAATCCAATACTCTTGGCGTGGCATACCCATTCCCACCATTAATATATGGGGTTTGTAAGCATTAATTGCAGCTACAGTGGCAAGATTTTCTTGACTATCTTTATTTATATCAATATAGCCATGAGCGCAAGCAATCTGTAAACCAGGAAATTTCTGGCATAAAATATTTGCTGCTTTTTCAGCAACTCCTGGCTTTGAACCTAAATAGAATACACGCCAGCCTTTGGTAGCAGCTTCTGCCATCAGAGGCCATACCCAGTCAGCATAGGTTACTCTTTGTTCACGTTTAATTGGAAAACCCAACAGCTTTCCAATAAATACTAAAGGCATACTATCAATATGAGTATATTCTGCCTTGGAATAAAAAGCTTGCATTTTTAGATCGTTATGGAAGAGATAAAGACTATGTAAGTTATGATTAGCAATAATCCATTTTTCATACCGATCAATAGATTCTTCAATCAATAAATTTAAGTCAAGGATAGAGAGTGCATCCACTTGAGCACCAATAACTTTATAAGAAAATCGCTTTTTCATATTTTGTTTGTTTTTCTTTTGATGAATATGAGATTTTATCTCAATTTAAAGGTGAGTAATGAAGTACTTAAATATTGAAATAACTAAGTTTTCTAGTTAAAATTTATTATCTAAATATAACTAAAAAGCACTTGTTTTCATCAGGATTTCTGCGATATTCTGTGCTCTTGCATTCCAGGAATACTTTTCTGTAATTAAAGTATATGCTGTCTCTACAAGTGATTGATATTTATCAAGATTTGAAGCAGCATCAAGTATTGTGTTAGCAACTTCTTCACTAGAGTATCCTGTTACTAACAGATGTTCTAAGTGGTGAAATTCTTCTAAACCTCGCAAGCCTTCTGATGTTGATACAACTAATTTTCTACTAGCAAAATAATCTAATGCTTTATTGCGAGCACCACCTGCTACTGCTTTTTTTGAAAATGGCAACAAAGCAATATCTGCATATTTCAGATGAGCGATAAAATCTTCTCTTTTAGGTAAAAAGCCTAAAAAAGAAATGTTAGAAGGTATTGGTTCTGAAATATCACTACTATCCCTACCAATGACAACAAAGTATACTTTTTCTTGATGACTTTCAAGGGATTGAGCAACCTCAATAGCCATTGATACAGACATATCATTAGTTGGAAATTGAAATGTTTTGGGAGCAATAATAACCACTATTTTAGCTGGTCTGAATGCTTGATAGGGGTCTTTATCTGGAAAAACTTCAGTCTTGAGTAAGTCTTCAGTCACTCCATTCCCGATAGAATAAATTTGCTGTGGAGTTTTTCCATACCAATGGGAAATTAGTTTAGGAATTGATTCACCTGCTGCAATAATTGGACTACCAGAGAATATTAAAATTCCCTGAGCAATATATGTCTTAATACATTGTGCAAACTCTTTGAAAGGATTGGCAACTGAAAACAAGCGCATCCAGTATTCATAAGGCGAAAATGTATGAAAATCTAAGACAAGAGAGGAACTACTGTGTTTTCTAAGCTTTAGTGAAACTAAAGCAGCCAATCCAGGTAGTGTTTCTTGAGCATACACAATGTCTGGACAAAACTCGTCGATGCACTTTTCTATGGATTGAATATATGACTTCAAGCTTCTCGATCCAATAGAAAGAGAAGGTGCATAATTAACAGATGAACAATCTAAACCTAGCTGAAAAACATCAAAATGTTTAGTAAGATATTGTCCTAGATAAAAAGGTCTAGTAAATGCACCAAATGGCTGACTAGAATCGAGGGTTGAGACAATCAGTAAGCGTTTACCCATAAAATGATTGTTGATTATAATTTTATAGTTTGAAACTACATTTGTCAAATTATTAAGATAGTTATAATTTATCCAAATATTATCCACTAATGACTATCATGCAAGTCTCAAACTTCTGAATTGGTTTGATTAACATCCTCAGAAAATGTAGGAGAAGTTGCCAAATTTTTGTAACCAATAATTGCTCTGATATAGGGTAAGAACCAGTAAAATATCCAGAATGGCCCAGAGTGTCTGCTACAAAATATAGTCCATGATTTCAATGGAAATGCTTTAATTTGTAGTACTTTTTTCAAGCGTTTTAAGAGATTTAAATTGGTATCTGCCCAACTATTGCGGATAGCATTTTTAGTACAAGTACCAATATACCCAGGAGCTACCCATATTTTACAACCCAATTTACGCGCTCTCAGGGCATAATCTAAATCTCCTAAACTATGAACAAAAGCTGTATCAATATTGCCAACTTTGGCAGCAACACTTTTAGGAATTAGCACGCAGTTACCATACATAGCATCGCATTTTTGGATAATGGAACTTGGTTCTAAAAATTCAAACTTATTAGAATACCATTTTTTAGATTTTACCGCTCCTCCATAGGTTGCTTTTCCTGTAATTGAGTCTTTAGTTGAACCAACTACAACTGAGTCTCGGTAACCAAGTTCTGTCAAATTTTGATGAACCTGTAATAGTTTACTCACAGCATTGGCTTCCAGAAATGTGTCATCATTCAACCACAGATAATAATCATATTGATATTTTATTGCTTCACTAAAAGCTAGATGCATTCCTCCCACCCAAAATAAATTGCCGTTACCCTGAAGAATTTGTACTTCTGGATATTCTGCTTTAACAGCCTCTGTAGTAGCATCAGAACTCCCATCATCAGTTAAATAAACATCACAATGATTTTTTTGCTGATATAAAGCATTTAGACAGGCAAGAGTTGTATTACGTCTGTTATGACATGTCATAATTACAGCTAGATTTGCTTTATTCATTTCATTGACCTCATATAATATGTACAAAAATGATTAATTCAAATAATAAACTTATACGCAACTCTGACAGATAATCTTCATAATCTAAATTATCAAACTTCTTCCTTTCATATATTGTTATAGCATTTTAAAACTTAACTCTCTTTTCTATCCAGCCACTAAAATTAATATCTAAATTAAAGTTTTTTAGTTTTTGTTCCATTCTTCTGACTCCCAAGAGATATCGATGCCAAACTGATACACGAGGCATATTAAGTCTGACAACCTCTTCACATAACCATTGATATTTATCTGAATTGCTATTAAATTTTTTCAATCTTTTTATTTGTCCCTTCCAATCGTTATAAAAAAATAAGTTGAAATAATGAATTGATATAATATCATCCCAATGTTTAATTTGTATTTCTTTTGATAAACGGTTATGTAAAGGTAATGGATAACTATAATTAGGAGGAAGATGTTCAACGTTTTCTTCCAAGGCACATAAAGTTACAGACAAAACAGACTGCTCAACAAAATAAATACCCTGGGGAGGAGTAATATCCAAGCGCATTACTTTTTCAAAGTTCTCTTTCCAAGTTGTAAATATACCCGCACTCCTTCTTACAGCAACCAAACCAGAATTCCAGTAGGCTCTGATTCTTTTATTACCAATTGGTGTGTCAACAAATACCTCACGCTTTACTCCCAGTACTTCATATAGTTTTTGCCAATACCAATCTTGAGGGTCTTGCAGACCTGTAGAACCAATTCCTTGACCATACTCAGGACGCATCCGTACATTACAATCTACTGGCAATAAAAATTCTTTTGGTTCAGAAAAAAAGCATTTGTCACTGTCCAAAAAAACCAATATTTCTGCATCGACATTTTTTTCTGCATAGGCACAAACTAAGGGTTTATTGGCTAAATAATATTCATGAAATTCTCGATTGATTGGAATTTGTTGATGAATCACCTCCAATGCTTCAAACGCTTGTTGGGTTTGCTTTAATATCGGTTCACCTACTCTAGGATGAAAACTATATATAGGTGTATTTTTCAATTCGCCGCAGAACTTACGAATACTTTCTGCAAGCATCAAAGATTGACCTTCTAAACGACCAGGTTCTGTACAAATTATAAAAGCTATAGGTATTGACATATTATGAAGTATTGATTTACTAAGTTAATTACTCAATGAAGATTTCTTTGCTCTCATCAATATTTCCTGAAACAAGGCTGAATAACGACGTGCTTGAAGTTCCAGAGTGAATTCTTGCTCGGCTTTATCGCGAGCATAAAATGACAGTTTTTGCAACCTCTGTTCATTTTCAAGAACCCAGGTAATTCCTTTGGCAAAATCTTCAACTTCATAAGGTTTAGCCAAATAGCCGTTCTGCTGATGATCAACAATATCTTTTAAGCCAGTAGAATTAAACGCCACAACTGGAGTACCACAAGCGAATGATTCCGAAGCTGTCTGTCCAAAAGATTCTTGAAGAGACGGTACAAGCATTACATCAGCTGCTGAGTAAACAGTTGCTAAAGATATAGCATCATGTAAGTGTCCCAAATAGTGGCTTTTGAAGCCTAAATCAGGTGGATTTTCGGGTTGAGATGCTCCAAAAATCACAACTTCCAAGTCATCCTTCCAGCCAGATTTACTTAATTCTTGTAAAGCTGGTTGCAACAAATGAAATCCTTTATTTCTATCGCTTGTTGCTTCTATCGCTCCAAAGAGTATCAGCTTTTTATCTTGAGGTAGATTGAGTGCTTCTCGTGCAAAATGTTGATTAATCGGTCGATATTTTTGAGTATCTAGTCCGTGGGGAATTACCTCAATTTGCAAATTCTGGAATAAAGAACTGGAATGAGCGCACTCTGCTAACCAAGAACTTGGGGAAACCAGAGTTAAATTTAAATTTTTCCAAGCTTTTACTTTACGCTGCCATACCCAACGGGATAAATCCCATTCATTACCACTGCTGAGTTGAGGACAAGCCCCACAGGATACTTTGTAGCGATCGCATTCTCCAGTAACGTGACACCCTCCAGTAAACCCCCACATATCATGGAGAGTCCAAACTAGAGGACGCTTCAGTTTAGCAAAGGTTTCTATTTGCATAAAACCTCCACTAATCCAATGCAGATTGATTATATCTGGATTAATCTGGGCAACTTTAGGAATAACTCTATCTGGCAACCATTGAGTAAAAAATGGAGTATTTTTCTTTTGGCGATAAAGCTTTAATGGCAAACTTTCAACTGTCAACTTTGCCTTAGCAATGCCTTGAAACAGTCTAATTTTAGGTGCAATTACTGTTTTATCATTACTATATTTTTCCTGAACTAACATTTGTGACTGTAGTCCTATATCCTGTAAACCTGTGTGTAAACGATATGCAGCCCTCGCTGCACCGCCACTAATATCATGGGTACTAATATGTAAAATTTTCATTTTTATTCACTTAATAATCACTAAAACTATTTCTGACTATCAGAAAAACTAATTGACTAAAATATTTTTACGATTTCGTTGATATTCAACAGTCAAAGATAATGACGTGGTGACATACATTAACCAATTCCAGCTAGGAGTTAATAATCTGGCTTCTGAAAAATTAACTATGACTATGATAAGTAGCATCTGCATTGGCCAATAATCTTCCGGTTTTTTAGCAACAGAAATAATTCGAGTCAATGCCATTGCAAAAAACCGGACAAATCCTGCTGCAAAAGTCAAAAAACCTAAGAATCCCAATTCTAACAATAATTCTAAAAAACCATTATGGGCATTACTTGCCCAATCATAAGTAGCTCTTAATTTAGATGCAGCATTACTAGTCCAAAATCCCGAAAATCCATAACCTAACCAAGGTCTTTCCAAAATCTTGGAAATCACTAGCTCCCAGACGTCAGAGCGTCCATTGAAGGTAAGGTCTTTACCAGAAGTACCAACTACAGTTTCAGCATTATTAAGAAGTAATATTGAAGAAATCATCAGGAACATCAAAGTTGAAGTAATCAGAATAACTTGTAATTTATAATTAGTTTTTTTTAGGGATCTGTAGAAAGGTAAAAGTAATATCATTGTCAACAAAATCGTTAAAGATGTTGTTGAACGTGAGAGTATAATTAGACATATAGAGATCCCACATAATGCCCACATCAACCAGCGATATCGATGGCCACTAAGAGCAAGGTGCAAAAAAACTCCTGCACTCCAAGCCATCATGTAACCTAATTCATTTTTATGACCATAAATTCCACTCCACATACCTAGTAATTCAGGTGATTCGTGAATATAACCTGGTACGAATGCAGAAAATAGTATAGATAATGATGCAGCTACACCAAGTGCCCAAGCTATCAGCTTAATTTGTTCCTTAAGCGGATAACGCATTGCTAAATAGATGGCAATAAAATATATTCGGATTAGACCTTTTAGATAAGTAAGACTAGAACTTAGGTCTTCTGACCATAAAAGAGAAAATATAACTATTGCTAGTAAAAAAAACTGTAATGGACTTCTAGTGATTACATAAAGAAAACCTTTCCAGTATAAAATTAGGAAATAAAATAGGATTAAATATGAAACTATATTGAACAAAGTATCTAGCTTATCACCCCCAAGGGTAGATATGGAAACTTCTTGCGCAGGGTGTATTGTTAATGCCCCTACAGCAATGAGTAATAGCAAGATAGTTAATATTTTTTCTGTTAATTTTACTTTCATTTCGGATATTTAATTAATCTATTTTTTTAGCGCTGAGTAATTCAATCTTTTCTTCACTTCCTCTTTAAAAATGTCCAATGCAGTTGCTTTATAGACTGTTTTCTGTGTAAAATTATCTGCTTCTACATTCCTGACAATAAATGGTGGATGCTGTAAGGGAAAGTCCATTGCTTGCATCGACATATTGATGAACGAAAATTCTTGATTGGAAGTGAAATGAGTTGCGTCTGCACCAACACCAACATTGGAGATTAAATTGACACTGGGAATAATACTTAAGCTTCCCTGCATCCAACAAGCAAATGTCCATTGGTAATCCCAGGTTATACCTGTAGGATTGTCATAAACAGACTGAAATATTCGTTGCCAAGAATTTACCGCTTTTTGGTCTATAAGAATGTCATATAAAAGGTTTTCTGCTTGCACCTCTTTCCAGAGTTTGATAGTCAAATCATAATGTTGCCAAGCACGTCTCCAACTTGCCCAACCCCAGCAGTGGTTGTAGCGAGAAAAATAGTAACTGTAATTTGTACGTTTTTGTCCAAGTTGGAAATTTTGAGCAGAGATTGTAGCGATTCTGGTGTCATCTCTATATTTTTCTAGCAGCTCTTGACTAAACCTGAAAAAAGTTGGGTGAGGGATACAATCATCTTCTAAAATAATTGTCTCCTCAACATTATTAAAAACCCAATCTAAACCACTTGATACCCGGTTTGCACAACCTAAGTTGATATCAGAATAATTCTTTATTACTTCACAATCCCAATCAACTCTCTCAATAATAGCCCTAGTCGCTTCACATTTTTCTGCCTCACCTTCGCGGTCAATGCGGGGCCCATCTGCAATTACAAAAAGTTTTGTTGGCTTGGCTTGGCGAATAGCTTCAAAAACTTTTTCTGTTGTTTGTGGACGTTTAAAAATAATAAAAGTTACGGGTGTTTGCATAATAGTAAAGGTTAAATAATAATGATCAGCTTTTGTAAAAAATAATAAGCGATCGCACCTGAATTTTAAAGAGTTTTTCTGTTCTTGAATCAAATGCGTTGCATATAAAAGCAGCAGCAGCTTGAGATATTATTGTTGCGATCGCAGCCCCAAGTCCTGCATATTTAGGAATCAGTAATAAATTGAGAATAATGTTTAGTATTGCCCCAAATAAAGTCTTACCCAAAGAAACGTGGTTCAAACCTTCAGCAATAAACCAAGGTGATGTTGCAAGACCCATAAATACAAACAAGGAAGTCCAAATATGAACTGCTAATATTGGTCCTGCTTCTGCATATCCACTTCCAAACATCACCATAATTATCTTGTCAGATAAAAATGACATTGGCAGAGCGATTGCTAAAGATATATATGTCATTAGACTGAATAATTGTCCTATTCGCTGATAGTAAAGACTTTCTGATTTTTCCTTAGCTGCATAAATTGCCGGAGCAACAGAAGAAACAATAGCCCCTGGAATAAAATACCAAATTTCAGAAATACGCACAGCAGCAGAATAAACTCCAACCTGACTATCTCCGATCATTTGACCTAACATCACCTGATCTATTCTCATAAAAATCATGATGGCGAACCCCGAAAAAATTAGAGGTAAACTCTCTTTCAAAAGAGTTTTTGCAGTCGTAAAACTCCAACGCCATAACCATAATGAAGCCCCTTTGACTTGATAAACAATTAGCAAGCCAATTGCACTCATCGCAAATTCTGCTAATGTTATCAAAGCAAAAGCTAGCAATGGTGCTTTTGTTAGAATTAGTGTGATTTTTATGACAGTATTTAGCAAAAAAGCTGTATTTTTGGCGATTACAGTGTATTTTGACTGCACCTGTGATTGAAACCACAGCTCAATAGTATCAGACGCCCTAAAAATTCCTGCTATTCCTAAAATTGCAACTAGCCATATCTTTAGTATTTCATGCTCACCTAAGAAAAACATCGTGCTAACTGCCAAGAAAACAGAAGCAATTCCACCCAGAAATTTTAGCCAAAAAGTGGTTCCTAAAATTTCCTCTTTGTTTGATGATTGACGAACAAGATGGCGAACTACTACGTCGTCTAGTCCGAGAGTAAAAATTGGGCTAAATAAAGCAACAAAAGCTAAAGCATAGTTAAATAAACCATACTGTTGTACTCCTAAATAACGTGCTACCCATACTCCTACAACCAAGCTTGCACCCATACGCAGAATGCGGTCAGCAAACAACCAACCTGTATTGGCAATAATTGCACGCAGCCCAGAATGAGATTGAAATTTTGATAAGTTTTTAATTTTTAATTTACCTAACATTATTTTTATCAATTAATAATATGACATTTTTTATACCTATCAAGTTTGTTCGTGCAAATTTTTAATTTTCCCAAATACAAAATGAAGTGTATTGATTTATTAATTAACATCATCATATTACCTACAATGTTTTTAATTTACCAGTCATCAAAGTTTTAAAAAAATAGCTAAGTAAGAAAATGATGCCTTTAATTTTCCAAAAAAAACTATGCTCAAACAAAAATATTATTTTCAAATACGTAACAAAATCTTGGTATTTTGGTATTGGGATCGTTTTTAACTCGTTGAGAGATGTGAAAGCTAAGAATAACGGTGAGCTAAAATTGTTTTTTTGCAGAATGTAATTAAAGAGTGAATTGCGTTTCCAGAATCTCTTGTATTCATAGTTTTTGTCTACGTCTAAAAATTTCTTATTATGATACTGGTTATGATTATGTATTCTATACAATACTAAAGGTTTAGACATATAAAACTTTTTAGCCCCCACCAAAGAAGCTCCCCATACCAAACAATCATCAGCCCTTACACGCCAATCTTCTATATTTGGAATAGGTAAAAATTTTCTGACTATCTCTCTACGTATTGATAATGTTGAAGTTATGGAACCAATCCATTCACCATTATATAAAGTTCTAATTACTGAATAACCCAAATCTAAATCAACTGCATCGTCTTGAAATGTTCCTTCCACTGCTCCAAATTTTTTATACGCACAAAAGAGAAAATCACATTCGCTACGTCTATTATAAAAATTTAGCGCGGTTTCTAAATACTGAGGTTCATAAATATCATCAGCATCTAAAAAAAATATAATGTCACCAGTAGCAGCTAAAAAACCTTCATTAAAAGATGATAATTGTCCTTGGTTTTTTTCTTTCAAGATAGATTTAACATTAACTACTTGGGTAAATTTCTTGATAACTTCCGCAGAATTATCTGTGGATGCGTCATCAACAATGATAATCTCATCAAATTTAACTGTCTGATTTAAAGCACTATCAATTGCTTCAGAGAGAAATTCAGCATAATTGTAATTATTAATTAAACAAGAAGTTTTAATTTTAGTTTTATCCATTATTCCTACATTCAAAAAACTTGGTTTAGATGTTTGTAGTGCTGGTAGCTTTCACAATTTATAAGAGAACTTAACGCTCTTTGCGA
Organism: Nostoc sp. ChiQUE01b; assembly: GCF_034531255.1. Taxonomy (NCBI): domain Bacteria; kingdom Bacillati; phylum Cyanobacteriota; class Cyanophyceae; order Nostocales; family Nostocaceae; genus Nostoc; species Nostoc sp. ChiQUE01b. The sequence goes on from NZ_JAVRBM010000036.1 coordinate 40,541, forward strand.
AATTTAGTTAAGCTGCTAGATACAAAATCTTGTTCAATTTGTCGTTTTTTAGTGTCATGAAAATAATTATTAGGTTCATTTTTAGTATTCACACCATTGATGACTATCCCTAATACCTTCTGACCTGACTGAGTTAAAAACTCTTTAGCTGCATTTGCACTGTTCAAGTCAACTACCCCAGGACGAACGACTAATAAGATACCGTCAGTCAAGGTGCTTAAAACAGCAGCATCTGCTATTCCTGATAATGGAGGAGTATCAAAAATTACAAGGTCGTAATCTCTTCCAAAGTTACTAATTAATGTCGCCATGCGTTGAGAATCTAGCATTGCCACTGGATTGGGAGGCAAAACGCCAGAAGTAAGAACTTCAAGATTAGGCATTACTTCCTGAACAACTGTATCTAAAGAAGCTTGGTTAATTATGACATTACTTAATCCAATTGTATTTGTTAGCCCCCAGATATGATGCTGTATGGGATGACGCATATCTGCATCCACCAACAACACTCTACGCCCCGCCTGAGCCATAGTCACAGCTAAATTTGCAGATACGTCAGACTTTCCTTCTTTGGCAACGGAACTTGTAATTACAATGCTTTTGAGCGGTTTATCAGAACAGAGGAACTTTAAGTTAACTTGTAGTATTTGATATGCATTACCAACAGGGAAGTAAGGAATGTCTCTACCAATGATTTTGGGAATAGGTCTATCGAGTCCTGCTATAGAAGAATGATCTTTACCATTTCTAGCTTGTGTAGGAATCACTCCCAATACACTGTATCTCAAGACTTCTTTGGCTTCTTTGACGGTCTTCACCGAGCGGTCTATCAAGTCTAAAGTAAAGGCAACAATGATACCTAAGAAGAAACCAATTCCTGCTCCACCAACAATAAACAGCATTTTCCGAGGTCCTTCTGCTTTATCAGGGATTAAAGCATAGGAAATTACACGAGCATTAGGAATCTTTTGGTTCTGTGCAATATCAATCTCTTGGCGTTTCTTTAAGAGTGTTTCGTAAGTCGTTTGAGCTGCTTGCAATTTCCGTTCTAGCTCTCGTTGACTCTGTTCTAACCTTGGCAAATTATTTGCTCGTTTGATATAGGCATCTTGCTGTTGTTTGAGTGTGGCAATTTGTCTCTCCAGACCAACGCGTTCTGCCTGAGCACGAGTAATATCTGCAATTAGGCTTTGCCGCAGTTGTCCAACCTGTAAACTTCCCTGTGTTATTTGTGCTTTACCCGCTACTTGTCCCGTCCGCTCTTTTAGCAAGTTGTTAAGAGCTGCGACTTTTTCTTCTAAGCTAGTAATTGTAGGGTGTTCAGGTGAAAAACGGGTACGCTCTAGTGCAAGTTGGCTTTCTGTTTCTTGAAGTTGGGCTAGCACTTTCTGAACTCCAGGTGCTTGACTCAATTCAGATTCGATTACACCTTGCCGTGAATCTACCTGAGCTTCACTGCTTAACTGTTGTAGACGCCCCTTCACATCATCGAGTTGAGCTAAAGCTTGAGAAATTTGGTTTCCTAACTTAGAAATTGTATCGACTGCTGCGGCTGCTTCTTGTTCTAGGACAACAACTTTATTCGTTTCTTTAAATAGCCGCAGTTTTGATTCGGCTCTTCTGACAACTTCCTCAGCTTTAGGTACTTCTGTGACGAGAACCTGTTTGGCTGTCCGCGCTTCATTCTGATTAGCTTTGATATTTAAATCTATATAACTGTCAATAACTTTATTGACGATTTTAGCAGCTAGTTCTGGATCGCCACCTTTATAAGAAAGTTGTACAACATCAGTGCCTTTAATTCCTTCTATTTTTAGTTGTTTTGCCAAGTCGGGAATCGTGAGCAGTTTGCCTTGAATATCTTTGAGGTTGAGGGAATTAATTGTTTTCTCAACTACTGGATTTGATCCAATAACTCTCACCTGAGTTTCCAGGGGATTGTCGTTCACATTCAAAGCTTCTAAGCGTCCTATGTCTTCCGGTAAGCCCGTGAGTGAAGAAGAGCGATTTGTTTTAATCATCAAACTTCCTTCTGCCTTGTATGAAGGTTTTAGTGAAAATGCATACAAGCATCCAAGGCTAACAGATATGACGAAAATTCCAACTAGAGGTAGCCAACGCCGTTGAAGAACATCTAAATATTTCTGAATATTTACTTCTTCAAAGTTTGGTAAAGATTCCATTGTCATAATATTATGTAAAGCTTTATAAAAAAGACTATTTACTTACAGCAGATTGTTCTCCGAATTTTGGACTACAGTAGTACTGTAGTCTACTTTGCAATATTAATATTTGCGTTGATTGTTAGCTAATACCTTGTTGCTGAGGTTCTTCAATATCTGCTGAAGTTAACTAATAGTTTTGCAAGTCGCAATTTTAACTTAGATTGATATTTTACTGACAGCAAAAACAGGATAACTCACAATTTTATCCCTGATTTAGTTGCTTTCCATTTTTGGGGCTTAATTTTGGTTAACTTCGTTTTGTGTTACTACTAATGCAAGTATTGATTAGTAAACTAACAATCACTATCATATTCTGTAAGAACACTGAATTTGATAACTTTACAAAAAATTCATACAATATACTAATATATTCACTTTCTGTTTGCTAATTTTGAAAAGGCAAAAGGAGTTAATTCCTTCAGGGTAAGGAATAGAACAATTGAGTCAATTTTGGGAATAATATGGGACTGGCAATCATAAAATTGCATGATTTGAGTATTGAACCTATAAGGACTCGCAATCAGTTTAATTTGCCTTTGTGTAGACGTACACTACATTTTGTCTTACAAGTGTATATACATGGTAACACACATTAAATATAAACGGCTAGTAAGTAAATTGGCATACTAAAACTAAACATGCCAAGAAAGGTAAATTGGGCTAAAACCCTCTTTTATGCTCCCTCCTGTCTGAGCGCTAACTACGACAAATTTTTGCGTATATCGCTGCTTTAAAAATCAGCATAAGTTACTTTAGCAATCCTTCCAGTGCTAGGAGTAACAGTTACTCCTCCCGATTTACTTATTTTTACGGTGGCGGGGGTAACTGTTGCTGGAGTAATAGTTACCCCCCCCATCTTTCGGTACTTTTCTGAATCGGAATAATATTAGATTCCAATACTTTTTTTGTGGTATTTTGCACAGATTTTTGCAAATCTCTTACGGTGGCTTCAAGTTTTGATTGAATCTTTGTATTCAAATTCCCAATATACTTATCAAAGTTTGCTTTTAATTGACTATACGATAATTGAATTTCTTTTTTTGCCACCCTTGATTCATACAAGTTATCGTTAATTTTTTCTCTAAAATCTCGCGTCCTTTCCTGGTTTCATACAGTGCCTCATTTGCTTGTTTTTTGACCTCTTCGACATTTTTGCTAGTCGCTTCCTGTTGCTTGTTTAACTGAAAATAATCTTTGGCATTGGCATTCAAACTTTTCAAATTTATTTATTCTGGTATCAAAATTCTTGACTCACTCAAAGCTAACGTCAGTGAACAGGATGAGAAGCTGTTAGGTGGTAAGCAGATTCTTTCTAAAACTGATGAGTAAAGTAGTAAACCTACTGTTCCAGGAATTGTGTAAAATAATTCCTCTGACCTGATGCAATAGCCCTTCATCCAAATGAGGGGTTTTGAAATCTAAACTTTCAGTTACCCTGAAAAACAAATATAGCAATCCTAAATCAGTTGTGAGAAAGAAAATGGCTGAAAAGCTTGTAAATAGGTAGTTTTTATCTCAGTATTTTCTCACGTTTCAATTGTGATTGCGATAGTCCGATTGCCAATCTCAGCAAAAATAGTAGTTATTGTTACACACGATCGCAAAAAACGCGGATAACATGAGAAAAATCTCACCTAACAAACAAGGTGAGGCAAAACTGTTTATCTTTATGTCCCCTTAGCAGCTGTCTTCCAGGCTATGAGTTGTTAAGCAATTATCCCGCAGTGGATAGAACTTAATTACATTTTGTCTAAAGTATTAGGCAAAAATTATCACCCTTAGGGATAATTAGCTTGATAAAGAGCAGCTATTATGCATCATTAGTTAAAAGCAAAGGAGTTTGCAATGCATCGACAAATGTGCTGGTTATCTAAGTCTGGTGGCGACGGAGAGAAAATTTTGTATTTGCAGACAGAACCCAATCAACCCTGGCGTCCCTACACAGCTTTTGGACATTTTGCAGTCCCAGATTATCAAATACCAGGTGGTTCTAAAGGTTGGGCAACTTATCAAAAACTTTTGAAAGCAGGTTGGACACTAGTACCTAGCGCACGAGCAAACGAGTTTGGTAGCAGCTACGCAGAATCAACAATCCAAAATCAATAGTTATTGGTCATTTGTCATTTGTCATTTGTCATTTGTCATTAGTTATTCTTTGCGTCTGTGCGTCTCGCTCACAAACCTCTGGGGGAACCTTCACCACGAGGATCGGCGGCTCCTTCTAAAGTTCCATCAGATGTAACAGCGATCGCGTTACCATTACCCCAAGGAGTAGTTTCCTTTATTTTGTGTCCCCGTCTGCGTAAATCTTGCAAAGTTAGAGCATCCAAGCCCCAGGATTCGACGCGCAACTCATCTGGAAGCCATTGATGATGTATGCGTGGAACAGAAACAGCCGCACCAACATCCATGTTGTATTCCAGCACATTTAAGATTACTTGTAAAACCTGGGTGATGATGGTGCTACCACCGGGCGCGCCCGCTGCCATCCGAAAATGACCATTTTCTGTGACAATTGTGGGAGTCATGCTGGATAGGGGAGTTTTGCGGGGTGCAATGCTGTTGGCATCATTACCAACTAAGCCAAAAGCATTAGGCACTCCTGGCGCAACGGCAAAATCATCCATCTCATTGTTAAGAACAATTCCAGTTCCCGGTGTCACGACACCAGCACCAAAAATGAGGTTAATCGTGAAAGTCAGACTTACGGCGTTGTGTTGTTCATCCACAACATTCAGATGAGTGGTTTGGAGAGATTCATGTGGAAGACAAGGGGATGAGGCAGGGGAAGTAGGGACAGATGAGGGAGGACGTAGACATTTTGAATTTAAATCTACTGGCTTGACTTCGGTGGAGGGTCGAGCCATTTGCATATTAATTTCTTGACGGCGTTTTTTAGCGTAAGCTGGACTGAGCAGTTCTTGTACAGGGACTTTGACAAAATCAGGATCGCCTAAATATTTTGAGCGATCGCTGTAAGCAATCTTCATTGCTTCTACCATTAAATGTATCGCGTCTGGATGATGCCATCCTAAAGATTTTAGATCGGTGTCACCGATAATATTTAAAATCTGTAATAGGTGAACGCCTCCTGATGATGGTGGTGGCATTGAGCAAATTTTAGCTTTGCGGAAATTGCCACAAACGGGGGTGCGCCAGATTGGTTTGTAGGTCTTCAAGTCTTCGAGAGTAATTAAACCACCATTTTTTACCATATCAGAAGCGATCGCACGAGCAATACTTCCGGTGTAAAAACTTTGGGGATTTTCGGCAATTGCTGTTAAAGTGCGTGCCAAATCACGCTGCACCAGTTTCTCCCCTGGTTGATAAAACTCGCCATTGCGAGTAAAAATTTTCCGTGCGGCGGGATTGTTGAGAACTACTTCCTTACGGGGATCGTTTGCTTGCAGAGAACGCCAAGTAACCATATCACTAAGAATAAAGCCATCTTTAGCGAGTGCGATCGCAGGTTTCATTACCTCTTGCCAAGAAAGCTTACCATAGCGACGATGCACTTCATAAAGTCCCGCCACCGTTCCTGGTGTCCCTACTGCCAAATAACCATTAATACTTGCATTGGGGCGCACCTTTCCTTCTGCCTCTAGATACATATTTCTTGTGGCTTTCAGGGGTGCGCGTTCGCGGAAATCTAGCGCTTTCATGTCGCCAGTTTTCTCAGAGTGCATCAGTAAAAATCCACCGCCGCCGATTCCGGCTGAAAAAGGCTCAACTACAGAAAGTGCAAAGGTTGTAGCTACGGCTGCATCCACTGCATTACCACCTTTGCGTAACATCGAAATTCCTGCCTCACTTGCTAAAGGATGGGCTGAAACCACCATTCCCTTCTTGCTGCGTAAGGGTAAAGTTAAGGCGGCTGATGCCACTTGGCTGTAAAGTAAGATGGTGAAAGAAAAAATTACGCTCGTAACTCGCTTGGGTTTAGCAACAGTAAACATTTTTATCCCATTTCTCCTAAAATTTTATACTTATTTAACATCTTGGTGTGAGATTATTAATACGAGCTGACTTGAAAATTTTACAGTACTTATAAATGCTATGTTACAAAAAATAAGTAAAACATTTTTCAAAGCTTTAACTATTGGATTATGTATATCTAGCGGAAGCGTTCTCTCTCAAACATTACCGCTTTCCTCTAACTTAATAGGTTTTAATACCCCTGAAGGTGAAAAATTCTTAGTTGAGAGTAAATCAAAAGAAGATTTTTTTCCACTGAGTATGCAATTCATCACTCAAAATAATCAGGCATATTGTGGTGTTGCTAGTATGGTTATGGTACTGAATAGTCTAAAAATCCCAGCACCAGAAGTACCCCAGTACAAGCCATATCGAGTATTTACTCAAGAAAACTTTTTTAGCAATGATAATACAAAAAAAGTCCTAACTCCTGAAGCTGTGTCTCGCGAAGGTATGACTCTAGATCAGTTAGGGCAATTTCTAGCTAGCTATGGCGTTAAAGTTAATGTTTACCACGCTGCCGACACGAGTTTAGAGCAGTTCCGCAAACAAGCAGCAGAAAATTTAAAACAACCGCAAAATTTCATTTTAGTAAACTATTTACGCAAAGAAATTGGTCAAGAGAAAGGCGGGCATATTTCTCCTGTAGCAGCATATAATGAGCAAACAGATAGATTTTTAATTCTTGATGTTTCTCGTTACAAGTATCCACCAGTGTGGGTAAAAACAACAGATTTATGGAAAGCAATGCTGACAAATGATTCCGTATCAAAGAAGAGCCGTGGCTTTGTATTTGTCAGCAAAAGCCTTTGATCTAATAATCTGTTAATTGAATTTATGAATCCGGCGATCGCTTATCCTCGATGTAATGCGATCGCCAATATCTAAAATGTGAGTTAATTATGGATATGTGAGGCGGAGCCTCTAGGACGGCATTCCCAGTCTGAGACTGGGAACGAGACAAACGAGACAATATCTAAAAGCTGGTTCTAGGCTGGCTTTCACTTAAAGTTGACACCAATACTCTCTTATCCCCCCACTTGAACGGTTACAAATATGAAGAGTATGCAAAGATTTTTGGAAAAGATAGACATCTAAGTAAATATTCGATATTTAGTTATTGTTGGGTTATTTTGATGTTTCCTATTTTCCAGATAGAAATTCCAGGGCGATGCTGAAGGCGGCAAGCTACGCCGAGAACGAATGCATAAAGATTTCCTGTTTTCTGCTGTCTCAAGTGTTCCCTATTTTGAAACTAGTAAGACTTATACGTTGACAAACCAACTAAATTTTGTACAGTGCTTAAGACTTAGATAGTCCTTGATACTGAGATAAGTAATGTTTGCTAGCGAATAAAAATGGAAATCTTTTATGAACAATTTGTCACTCTATCTAAAGAGTGAATAAAGTATGCTGAAAGCTTCAACTTTTGGTAGATTATTTGTGCGCTCAAACATCACTAACTCGATTATTCACAACTAAAGTTACTCCAAAAATCGATTCAATCAGGAAAAACTTATGGCAATTATCATTGGAACTAGCGGTAACGACACCCTAAAGAGCGCTTTTGATTACGATAACTATGACACCCTAACTGGTGGCGATGGCAACGATATATTTTTTTTTGACGGCAACTCAAACTACATTAATACGATCACCGATTTCGGTGGAGTAGGTAAAGGAATAAACCCAACAGCAGCAGTCATTGCCGAAGTGGATACCCTAAGTTTCCAGAACAATAGTGGCTTCACTGCCCAAAACTTGCTCCTCACCCAGAATGGCACAAGTTTGTCAATCAGCTTTCAAAGGTTTCAAAGGTTTGGTAATTACAAATTCATCCTGGAAAACTTTGCTCTAGAAAACCTGGATAACCTCAGCAAATCCACTGGAGCCACTGTAGACTTAGGCAATATTCTGTTTTATGGGCAAACTACCATCACCGACAGTTTTGATGTCTTCAATGCCAACTTCACCCAAAGCACTGTTTTTAGAAAAAACACAGTCACATTCTTAAACGAACTCGACAACAATGTTAGTGGCTTTGACAATTCAAATGATGTCATCAATGGTCAGGGAGGTAATGACATTATTGAAGGTTTAAGTGGCAATGACATATTGAGGGGTGGCGCGGGCAATAATACCCTCAACGGTGGTGTTGGTGACGATACTTTGTATGCTGACTCCCCCTCAAGCAATAATCTGCTTAATGGTGGCGATGGCAATGATTTTCTCTCCACCTCTGGCAGCGACGAATACAACGCCTACTTACCAGACTACGACGATCGCTTTTTAGGTAATAATACCCTCAACGGTGGTGTTGATGATGATACTTTAAATGCTAGCGGTTCATTAGGCGATAATCTCTTAGATGGAGGCGATGGCAATGATTCTCTCTCCATCTCTGGAAGTAGAAGGAGTGACGAGTACACAGCGTCTAACTCTCGCTCAGATGGCGATAACACCCTCAACGGTGGTGCTGGTGATGATACCTTGAGCGCTAGTGGTTCAAATGGCGATAACCTGCTTTTTGGAGGCGATGGCAATGATTTTCTAGACATCTCTGGTTTTGTTATCCAATATTCTGACTCCTACCTCGACTCTCGATCATCTGGCAAGAACCTGCTTTCTGGGGGTGATGGCAATGATACTCTAACAGCCTCTGGTGCCACTGGTAATAACACCCTCAGTGGTGGTAATGGCGATGATAGCCTCACAGGCGGTGGTGGTAAGGATAGCCTCACAGGCGGCGGTGGTAAGGATAAATTTGTTTACAAAGGCTTAAGCAACTACACGATTAATACTGGCACTCATACGATCGCCGATTTTACTGGAGTAGGTAAAGGAACGAACCCCACAGCAGCAGTCATAGCCGAAGTGGATACTCTGATATTCCAAGACAATAGTGGCTTTACTGCCGACAATTTGCTTCTCACCCAGAATGGCACAAGTTTGTCAATCAGCTTTCAAGGGTATGGTGATACCAGATTCATCCTGGAAAACTTTGCCCTGGAAAACTTGGATAACCTCACCAAATCTACTGGAGCCACTGTAGATTTGGGCAATATTTTGTTTTATGGGCAAACTACTATCACTGACAGCTTTGATGTCTTCGATGCCAACTTTACCCAAAGCACTGTCTTTAAAAAAAACACAGTCACCTTCCTAAACGACCTAGACAACAGTGTTAGTGGATTTGACAATTCAAATGATGTGATCAATGGTCAAGGAGGTGATGACATTATTGAAGGCTTAAGTGGCAATGACATTTTGAGGGGTGGCGATGGCAATAATACTCTCAACGGTGGGGATGGCAATGATACTCTCAATGGTGGCACTGGCAATAACACCCTCAATGGCGGGAATGGCAATGATTCCTTAAATTTCGGCTCCCTATCGACGTTAGTAACTCAAACAGTAGATGGGGGAACAGGTAACGACATCTTGTCTTTCAGTTATAGCAGTGCTACCACGGGAATTACTTCAACTTTTGATCCGAGTACTAATATTACAGAAATTTCGACGACGGCGGACACAATAGTGTTTAGCTACAAGAATATCGAACAATTGAATATCACAGGTACAAACTACGATGATTATCTAGTCGGAAGCAATGGTAATGATACGCTCCGCTCAGGCAATGGCAACGATACAATAGACGGCGGCGCTGGTGAAGATTTATTGGATATTAGTTTTTCAAAAGGGAATCACCTCCTCAATGGAGGCAATGGCAATGATTCTTTACAGGCCCAAAGTAGTCTTTACGACGAATTCGGAAATTACGTTGGAAGTAGCGCCTCTGGCAATAACACCCTCAATGGTGGTGCTGGTAACGATACATTGGATATTTACGGTTCAGCAGACGATAATCTATTAGATGGGGGCGATGGTAATGATTCTCTGAGAGCCATTAATACCTCAGGTAATAACACCGTCAACGGTGGTGTTGGTGACGATACATTGAATGTTAGCAGTTCAGGTGCCAACATATTAGACGGGGGCGATGGTAATGATTCCCTGATAGCCTCTGGTGCCACTGGTAATAGCACCCTCAAAGGTGGCAATGGTGATGATACCCTTACAGGTGGCTTTGGCGATGCTATCCTTATCGGTGGCAAGGGTAATGATCGGCTCTTTGGGGAAGGTGGCATTGATACTTTTGTTTTCAATAGTTTCGATGAAGGTCTCGATTTGATACGTGACTTCGGTGCCATTAATGAACCTAATGAACTAATTCAAGTGTCGTCTGCTGGTTTTGGTGGCGGTTTATCAGCAGGTGTACTTCAGGCAAGTCAATTTACACTTGGAGAATCTGCAACCACTAGCAGCCAGCGATTTATTTATAACTCTACTATAGGTGCATTGTTCTTTGACCAGGATGGTAGTGCAGGCGCATTTACTCAGGTACAATTTGCCGGATTATCTGCTGGGTTGTCACTAACGAACAACAATTTTGTGGTTGTTTAATCGTTATCCTCGATGTAATGCGATGTCTGGCGACAAGCCGCTTCGCATCTACGCCAATATCTAAAATGTGAGCTAATTATGGATACCGTAATTACACCAGAAAGAATCAAGTTACCACTGGGCGCGGTGTTGAAGCTTTTGGGAGACTGGAAAGACTATCAAGTATTGAGTCAGCAACTAGGCGATCGCTCCTCACCTCGCATTAAATATCGCAGAGGAGAAATTTTACTGATGGCACCGCTACCAGAGCATGGAAGAGATGCGAGTTTGCTAGCAGATATTGCTAAGGTTTTGCTGGATCATTTAAACCGCGCGTACGAGTCATTTACGCCGATCACCATGAGCTTGCCAGAAATTAGTGGTATTGAACCAGACTTTTGCTTTTATATTGAAAATTGCAGAGCCGTAGTAGGCAAAAAAAGAATTGATTGGGAGTCAGATCCACCACCAGATTTAGCAATTGAAATAGATGTGACAAGCTACACTGACGTTAATGATTTCTTGCCTTATCGAGTGCCAGAAGTTTGGATATTAAAGAATAATCGGTTATTAATTTATCGATTGCAAGCAGAAAGTTATGTGCTTACAGAAAGCAGCTACTTTCCTAACGTCAGGGAAATTGTGCAGCAATGTCTCCAAATGGCTAATGAGCAAACAACAAGTGAAATTATTAGGTGGTTAAGAAACTATTTGCGCGAACAGCAGTAGTGGCGTGGCAAAGCTAAATTGTTGCAAAAAAATTTGTAGGTTGGGTTGAAAAACGAAACCCAACACTCCGATCTTGTACCAATTCAATTAATGATTGCAACATATCTTTGGGTAAAGACGCGATTCATCGCGTCTCTACAAATAGTTTATTTGTCGCATTCTTTTTAAAAATTGGTATTACTTATCTTTGAGATAAACCTAATACCTTCGATTTCCGAAACTCCTGGACAACATCTTTAACATTACGTAATTCTCCCTCAACTAAATAGTTTAGTTGCCGCATTTCATCTGCCGAAATCTTTCCGGCAAGTGATGCGATCGCTGTTCTTAATTCGGGATATTTTTTTAAAGTTTCTTGTCGAACAATTGGTGCAGCTTCGTAAGGAGGAAAATATTTTTTATCATCCTTTAGCACCACTACATCCAAGCGGGAAATCTGCCCATCTGTGGAACTACCCGCCACCATATCTACTTGTTTTTGAATCAGAGCACGATATACTAAACCCAAGTCCATAATTTGGGGAGGTTTAGCAAAAAGTAACCCGTAAGTTTTAGCTAATCCCGGAAAACCATCTTCCCTTTCCAAAAATTCATAGCCAAAACCGCCGCGCCACTGAGGTGTATATTGAGAAGCTTGGGAGAGAGTTTGAATATTGTTACGCTTGGCATCTTCACCTCGGATAATCATCGCAAAAGTATTTTCAAAACCCAAGCTTGGCATCACTTCCAAATTAAATTGCTGGGCATAAAGTTGTTTTAACTTCTGATAAACTTCTTTAGGGTCATTAACTGCTTTTTGCTTTAAAATCCCAGTAAAAGATGTGCCTGTGTATTCAATATATGCATCAATTTTCCCAGAAGTAATCGCACTATGACAAATAAAAGAACCACCCAAACGGAAACGGCGCTCTACTTTTAAATTAGTTGTTGCCTCAATTTGCTGTGCTAAAAGTTCACCTAAAATATCTTGTTCGGTAAAATCTTTAGAAGCAACGATAATATTGCTATCGCTGCTATTATTTGAATTCGGCGCACAGCTAGTGATTACCAGTAACAAAGCAAAAGTTAAAAAGCAAAGCCTGAAAAATCTTTTCATTAATTTTTAATTTTTAATTTATTCTCTAACCAGCCAATTGCAAAGTCAGCTAGTAATGCAATTCCCGCCGCCGGAACTGCACCAGCTAAAATTAACTGATCGTTCACTACTGATATGCCACGAAAAATAAATACTCCCAAACCACCAGCCCCAATCGCTGCGGCAATAGTTGCAATACCTATAGCAATTACTGTTGCTACACGCACTCCTGCCAAAATTACTCCCATCGCTAAGGGAATCTCAACTTGCAATAACAATTGTTTATCTGTCATTCCCATGCCTCTCCCAGCTTCTCGAATCGCTGGATCGATGCTAGCAATACCTGTGTAAGTATTACGAATTATCGGCAGCAAAGAATATACAGTCAGGGCAACAATTGCTGGTACTGCACCAATGCCGCCAATTATGGGAACAGGAATAAGTAAACCAAAGAGTGCCAAACTAGGAATAGTTTGGAAAATATTCGCTATGCCAAGAATTGGTTGACGGAGATAGGTTTTACGTGTAATTAAAATACCTAATGGAATGCCTACAAGTATGGCAATTCCAATTGCAATACTTACTAAAAATAGATGTTCTAGAGTATGCTGAAGAATTTCTGGGGCATACTTAACCAAGAAGAAATTTTTCATAAAGTATCTTGCAGGGAACGCAGACATTTTAGAAAGGCGAGACTTTCTGGATGTTGCGATCGCATAAATTCATCTCTCGTCCCCAATACTATCAATTCTCCGCCAGACATTAAACCAATTCTCGATGCCAACACCAAGGCTTCTTGAATATCATGAGTGACAAACACAACAGTTTTGCCTAACTCCTGCTGCAAATGCCGAAACTCTTGTTGCAGTTCTAGCCGCGTAATTGGATCGAGTGCGCCAAAGGGTTCATCCATCAACAACACTGGCGGATCTGCTGCTAAAGCCCTGGCTACACCGACTCTTTGCCTTTGTCCTCCTGAAAGTTCGTGCGGATAACGCCCTGCAAATTGTGCTGGTTCTAAGCCTACCAATTGCAACAATTCATAAACCCGCATTTTAATTTGTTTCGGTTGCCAACCTTCTAAAGAAGGAACTAAACCCACATTGCGTTCAACTGTAAAATGGGGAAATAAACCAATTTCTTGAATAACGTAACCAATTTTTCGCCGCAGTTTAATTTCATCCCATTGAGTTGTGGGAATATCATCAAATAAAACTTCGCCTTGTGTAGGTGTAAATAGGCGATTAATTAACTTCATTGTCGTGGTTTTGCCGCTACCACTGCGCCCAAGTAATACCAGTGCTTCTCCTTGACGGATGGTGAAATTGAGATTTGACACCAATGGGCGATGATTGCGGCTAAAAGTGACATCGCGGAATTCAACGGCGGTTTGGTTATTTTGCGGCATGAGTGGCTTTTGATATAGGCATATATTACATTATTTGTTGATTTGCTATTATGCTAACGCCCGCTTTGCCCTATTCAGATTTTGTAGATACTGCTAAGAATTGCCTTAAGGCTTTACAGTAGGGAAAAGATCAGAAAGTACGGACAGTACAAAGCAATAAGTATAACAGTTGGTAACTATATTATGAACTCGTTTCAAAGTATAACAATTGAAGGATATCGTCGCTTGTATAATGTACAAGTCGATATGCATGGGCGATCCCTGACGGTGATGATTGGGGCTAATGGTGTAGGTAAAACCTCTCTGTTAGAAATTTTTTCACTTTTAGCAGCATCAGCAAATGCTCAACTAGGAACCAAAATTTCCGAATTAGGTGGACTGGGTGATATTATGACGCGCGATCAGGCTAAAAGTATAACAATTTCTTTGTCCATGAGTGTGCCCGGTTATGCATCACTCGACTACTCGCTAGAAGTCGCTCCTAAAGGGTTAGCATATGAAATTTCTCTAGAAACACTTACTCAACAAAATGATCGTCATGCATCGGAACCCTTTAAACACATTGACTCTCGTGGTTTAGATGTTAAATATTTTAATACAGAAGATCAAAAGCTATTACGCCCAAATTGGGATCATAATCCCTTAGAAACTTCTCTTGCTCAAGTTCCCAAAATGTACCAAGAGCCAGAGAATCTGCGAAAAAGATTAGCTTCTTGCACTTTTTATGGAGCATTAAATGTTGCTCCTAAAAGCCCAGTTCGTTTACCACAATCAATGCGCCCAGTGACCTTACCAGGTTCTCATGGAGAAGATTTAGTTTCCTGCCTTTATTATTTGCGAGAAACTGATTCAGAACGATTTGAAATTATTGAAGATACTCTTGCTGCTGCATTTCCAGATTTTGAGCGTTTATCGTTCCCGCCAGTAGCAGCAGGAACTTTAGCAATGACTTGGAAAGACAAAAATTTTTCTAAGCCTCTTTATATGCACCAGTTGTCTGAGGGAACTTTGCGGTTTCTTTGGTTAGTAACGCTGCTGCAAAGTCCAGATTTAACTGCTGTCACTCTTATTGATGAGCCAGAAGTAAGTTTACACCCAGAATTATTAAGGCTATTAGCTGATTTAATGCGCGAAGCTGCTCAACAAACTCAGCTAATTGTAGCAACCCATTCAGATAGATTAATAAGATTTTTAAAACCTGAAGAAGTTCTAGTTTGTGATTCTGAGAATGGTTTAACAACTATGAATTGGGGTGACTTTTTTGATTTAGAAAAATGGCTAGAAGATTATAGTTTAGATCAAATTTGGGCGATGAACTTAATCGGTGGTCGTCCATGAGAATAGCAATTTTAGTTGAGGGTGCAACAGAAAAAGCTTTTGCGCCGATTTTACGAGATTTCCTGGAGTCACGCTTGCAACAACAAATGCCTAAACTTCAGTTTATACCTGATGATGGTCGGATTCCCAAAGAAGAAAAACTCAGGCGTAAGGTTGAAAATTTACTGACAGGGAGAGATGCTTTCAATGCTGTGATTGCACTAACAGATGTTTATACAGGAACCAATGATTTTCAAGATGCCGCAGATGCTAAAGCAAAAATGAAAATGTGGGTTGGGAATAATCCGAATTTTTATCCCCATGCAGCGCAGTATGATTTTGAAGCTTGGCTACTACCTTATTGGCCAACTATTCAAAAATTGGCTGGACATAATAAGTCAGCACCAAGGGGATTACCTGAGCAGGTGAATCACAATAAACCTCCGTCATATCATATTAAAGAAATATGCGAGTTAGGTAAAAAACGCAGTTATAGTAAAACTCGCGATGCAGCCAAGATTTTAAAAAACAATAATCTAATGGATGCAGTCAATCTGTGTCCTGAATTAAAGGAATTTTTGAATACTATTCTGTCTCTTTGTGAGATTGATTTGATTCCATGACTGAACTGCCTCAATTAAACGGCGTTTCGGTTCAGGAAAACTCGCAATTTTGTCTCATAAAATTTTCAGGTTATATCGGTAATTTGTCGGTATCTAATCAGTAATCTAAGAAGGCAAAAGTTAAACCACTCACGTTAAATTATTCTGAGTGGCGATTTTCTCCAAAGTAGGGGGTACCTAAAGCTTTCGGGGGTGTAGATTTCCCCAATTTACCCACTAATGCTAATAAAGCGATCGCATAAGGTAGCATGACTAAAAATTGGTAAGGGATATTTGCCCCTAATGCCTGAATTCGCAGTTGTAAAGCTTCTGTAGCTCCAAACAGCAAACAAGCCAAAGCACTACCTACAGGATGCCATCTGCCAAAAATTAATGCTGCGATCGCAATAAATCCTTTACCAGCACTCATCCCTTCGGCAAAAAATCTTACTTGTACGAGAGTTAAATAAGCACCTCCCAAACTCGCAAGACAGCCACTAATCACCACAGCGATATAACGGACAAATGGTACGGAAATTCCTGCCGTGTCAGCAGCTTTCGGAGATTCTCCCACTGCCCGCAATGTCAATCCAAAGCTAGTTTTAAATAAAATGTATGTAGTTAAAATAACTAGGATAAATAAGAAATATACTAAAATATCTGACTGAAATAGTAGCGGCCCTATCAGGGGAATATTGGCTAAACCAGGAATAATTATTGCCCCGATTCCAGGTAACTGCTGTGTACTACTGCCACTAAACACTAATCGAGCGAAAAACGATGTTAATCCAGCTGCGACAAGATTAATTGCTAGTCCAGATACCAATTGATCGATACGCAAAGTTACACACAAAACAGCATGGAGTAGTCCGACTAATCCGCCAGCAATTAAGGATGCAAGGATACCAAGCCAGGGATTACCAGTGTAGAAAGTAGCAGTAGCACTAGTAAAAGCACCTGTAAGCAACATTCCTTCTAAGGCGATATTTAACACCCCTGAACGTTCCGAGTACAATCCTCCAAGGGCTGCAAATGCTAAGGGGATGGCTAGACGCAAAGTCGCTATTAAGTAATCGGAGAAGAAGTTGAGATTATTCATAGAGTTATTTTTTAACGCAGAGGTTCGCAGAGGGAAGCGCAAAGTTTCGCAAAGTTTTCTCCGTGTTCGTCTGGGTTAAACCTTCGTGTCCCTTTGTGTTTTGAGTCTTATCTCTCTTTCGACTGCGAAACTGATAGCAATAAATAACACCATAAAGCCTTGAATCGCGTAAACTACAGTTACCGACACACCTGCACTACGCTGCATCACATTTGCACCACTGCGAAGCGCTGCAAAAAACAAAGAAGTTAATACTACACCGATAACACTACCACGACTTAAAAAAGCGATCGCAATGGCATCAAATCCATAACCGGGTGAAACTTGTTCAAATAGCCGATATTTCAACCCCATCACTTCACAACTCCCAGCTAACCCAGCTAAACCACCTGAAGCAGCCATTACCACCATAATGGTACGTTCAACAGATATGTGGGCATAACGGGCGGCAATGGGGTTAAATCCCACTGCTGTAATTTGATAACCTAGTGGCGATCGCACTAACAATACCCATAAAATACCTGCGGCAATTAAACCGAATAAAATCCCAGCATGGGCGAGGCTTTGTGGTAATATAATCGGCAAACGCGATGTTTTGGCAATTAATGGCGAATAAGGACTAGGCGCACCTGTTGCCATTAATGGATTTTGTACGAGATAGCTAACTGAATTCACGGCGATATAGTTGAGCAACAATGTAGTAATTACCTCATTCACTCCACGCATTGCTTTGAGATAACCAGGAATCCAACCCCAAACTGCACCAAAGAGAAATCCTGCCAAAAGTGCTAAGGGGATATGAATCACCGCAGGTAATCCTTGCACGTATAACCCAATTAAAGTACTTCCCAACGCACCCAGATAAATTTGTCCTTCCCCACCGATATTAAATTGCCCAGCCCGCAATGCTACTAGCACGCCTAAGCTGGTGAACAATAGCGGTGTCATTTTGGTGAGGGTGTTACCAAATCCAAAGTAGGTAGAGAGAGATTCTTGAAATAGGATGCTGTATGCGGTGATGGGATTTGCCCCAGCAATTAACATGAGGATAGCACCGACAATGAGGGCGGAGGCGATGCCTGCGGCGGGCTGCGCCAACGCAATTAGCGGTGATAGGATTGGTAACAGGAATTTCATGCGATTAGTTGCGATCGTTAGGTTTGGAGATATGATTTCCTATGCAGTTTATTAACTCCTCAAAGCTGAATCAAATTGAACAATTTATAAACATCATTTTTAGTTTTAAATTTTGTTCTAACTGTTCTGCTGATTCTGAATAGCTGTAATTTCATCAGGCGTTAAAGTTACAACTTTTCCTTCTCGCATAATACTAATCGATTGACCAAGCCGGCGATGTCTTTCAATCGCTGCTGCAATTGCGGCTTTGACTCCAGCATCAATTTTGCTTGATAAAAGCTCTAATTCTTGTTCAGCCATTTTCCTCTCCTCTGATTTGATTCCAAATTGCATTTTCATAAATAACAAGTTGTTGACTACGACGATACTCAGCTACTAACCTAGTATCATTGTTAGAGTTATCATAGATAATCCAGCGATCGCACAAAGGCAAGTATAAAGAAATCAAATTGTTTCGCCCCTGTTGGTAGCGTCTACGAATCACATCTTCTGGAATCAAGTGTCCACCACTAGCAACCCTTACTGCTACTCGTTCTACTGCCAAGTCAACGCTTTGTAACCAAAAGTATATTAAGTTAATTGTGTAGCCTTTTGCTTTACAACCAATAATAAAAGGTGCAAAACTTCTAGCTGCTAGCGTAGTTTCAAAAGCAAAATCATTACCTGAATTAGATAACGTCCGCAGTCGCATAATCATTAATCTTCCTGCTTCCATAGCCATTGAATCAGGATTTAATGGAGATAGTCCAGCAGCAATAGCATCTGCATTTACGTACTCAAAGCAGTCTAGAAAATTCGGTAACAAACTCATTGAAACAGTAGTTTTTCCTGAACCATTTGCACCACCGATGATATAAAGACTCGGCATTTTATCCTTTGGCTATTCCCCCACCCATCAACAAACCAATTTCTTCCACCTTCGCCGTGGCTGCATCCAAAATAGCCACAAACTCACCTCTGTAGATTACGGCAATGCGATCGCTCATTGTCATCACTTCTTCTAACTCAGTAGAAATATACAAAATTGCGGCACCGCGATCGCGTTCTGTTAATATTCGAGACTGGACGGCTACCGTCGCCCCGACATCTAACCCCCTTGTGGGTTGCATAGCGATAATTAAAGCTGGGGAATGCGCCAGTTCTCGCGCTAACACCACTTTTTGTTGATTTCCTCCCGAAAGTTGACTTACCTTGATATCAATCCCATTGGCCCGAATATCAAACTCTTGCATTGCAGCTTGGGCATAATTAGCGATCGCTTCTTGTTGTAACAAAAAACGGCGACAAAATGGCAGATATTTAAAAGCTTTTAAAATCAAATTTTGGGCGATGCTAAATTGCAACACCAATCCCATTGTCTGCCTATCTTCTGGGATGTAGCCCACTAAGGAATGCTTGGGCGTAAACTCAATTTTACCCTGCTTAATAGTCCGCAAAAGAGCAATGGCATCAGCTAATTCTCGCTGTCCATTACCATCGACACCAGCAATTCCTAAAATTTCTCCCGCCCGCAGTTCAAAAGAGACATTATTTACAGCAAGAATATTTCTTTCATCAGCAACTTGTAAATTTTGCACAGATAGGATAATTTCTCCTGGTAATGTAGGATTTTTATTTAACTGTAAAGCTACTTCCCGTCCTACCATCAATGCTGCTAACTGCTGAGGTGTCGCCGTTTCAATTGATGTTGTTCCTACTACCTTTCCCTGGCGCAAAACTGTCACTGAATCACAGAGATTCATTACCTCTTCTAATTTATGACTGATAAAAATAATTGTATTGCCTGCGGCTGCCAATTGGCGCAAGATAACAATTAATGATTCTACTTCTGGCGGTGTTAAAACTGCTGTAGGTTCATCAAGAATCAACAAGTTTGCTCGACGGTAGAGAACTTTAAGAATTTCTACCCGTTGTTGTGCCCCAACAGATAAATTTTCAACTTTGGCAGTAGGGTCAATTTCTAATCCATAAGCTTGAGATAATGCGGCGATTTCTTGCTGTTTATATTGTAAATTTAGCCGCCAAGTTTTCTCCATCCCTAAGATGATATTTTCTGTGACAGTTAATTGAGGTACAAGCATGAAGTGTTGGTGAATCATGCCAATACCTAATTTAATGGCCTCATTTGGTGAGGTAATTTTTATTGGTTGTTCTTGGAGATAAATCTTACCAGCATCGGGTTGATAGAGTCCACTAATAATATTCATTAAAGTACTCTTCCCTGCACCATTTTCGCCTAGTATTGCATGAATAGTTCCAGATGCGATAGAGAGATTGATATTGTCATTAGCAATAAAAGACCCAAAGCGTTTGGTAATATTGTTTAAGCGTAAATAGTTCATGTTCACAAAACTGATAGCTCATAGCTTTTAGTGAGGAATTTAGTCTTCAAAATCTGGGCTAAAGTCCTCACCACAAAAGTTTTTTAGTATAGTCTGCTAAACCTATGTTGTCGTCTTCTTCACGCAGCGTGTATCCTTACCAGCCTCTTTGCAATCTTCAAAAACAATCTTTTTATTAACAATTTCTTGGTTCGCATTCAATACCTTTTGCTTGACTGCTTCCGGTACGATTGCCCCAAATTTTCCTAAAAATAAGATATCTGTTCTTTCTAGACCAATTGTATATATTTGTCCTTTGATTTGTTTTTGTTTGGCTAATTCTGCTATATAAGCGATGGCTAAATCTAAGCGTTTGACAGCGCTGGTTAAGACAGCTTTTGGTGCAACGTCTAATTGATCCTTAGTGTTACCAAAAGCATATACTCCTTTTTCACCTGCTGTTTGTAAGACTGCGGCTGAGGCATTATCTAACCATTGATAGATGACATCAGCCCCGGCAGAAATTAATGCGAGAGTTGCTTCCTTGGCTTTGGCAACATCATTCCAATCACCTGTAAAAGTAGAAGTAACTTGGATATTTGGTTTAACAGACTTTGCTCCTAATTCAAATCCCCGCAGTTCTCCTTCAGTTGCGGGAAACTTCTCTCCAGCAATGTAAGCTAATTTATTAGATTTAGTGACAGAAGCACCGATAATCCCACACAAATAACTAGCTTGTAGGTGATCTATTCGTAAAGAAGCAATATTCTCACCCTTGAGATTACCATTTACTCCCACAAAAAATGTGTTGGGGAACTGTGAGGCGACTTGTTCAATTGCAGCATCAAATTGTCCGCCATGCGCGAAGATAAGATTGTAGTCTTTACGAGCAAAATCTGTTAATACTTCTGTTTGATCTGCTTGTGCTACTTTTTCGACATAGGCGGTTTGAGCACCTAGCTTTTGTTTTGCTAGATTGATGCCTTCATAACCAGATTGATTCCAGCCTTTATCGGTAATCATTCCAGGGAGAGCGATCGCTATTTTAAACCCTTCAGTACCACCCGTTGTTGTCGCTGTTGGTGTCGTCGGCTGATTACTGCAAGCTTGCAGCAATAAACTAGTACCAAATCCTGCTGAACCGAGCAAGATAAATTCACGCCGAGTAAAGTTTGTTGTCATACCTCGCCTTCAGATAGATAACTATTTGAGTTATTTCAACACTCTAAAGTCGTAGGTGGTACTTTGGAAACAGTTTCTCCCAGATTTATCAAAAACGCGATAAATCGCCGTCTCTACAATAATCAGTCTTTTGTAAAAACGGCGATTCATCGCGTCTCTTATCTTATACCAATTCTCTAAAATAAGGCAACAGATGTAAGCAGGGATTGCCTTGCTGTATCTAAATTTCTCAATTGCGAATTGCGAATTGCGAATTGCGAATTGGTATTATCCTGCATTTTATGCAGTTTTAGCATTTTCATCAGATGCTTGTTCTGCAACATTTTTCAAGCGACTCGACCTAATTTTGCGGATGCGATCGCTATAGCGAACACCACCTGCCATCTCATATTCGCGGCTGTCTTTGCCGTATTTGATAGCAACCACCATCAGCATCTTCTCAGAAAGCTGACTCAAGTTTTTTTCCATCTCTTCAATTTCAGTTTTAGAAGAATCAACCACAGACAGAGCGGTATTATAAACATCAATTTTGTTACGTAACTGATCGATTGACTCAATTAGTTTTTCCAAACTATAATCTTCATCAAATTTGATATTTGGAACAATCGATTTTAGTCCGGCGGATCTTAACTGAGCTTTTTCTAAAATACGGGATGTACGTTTTTTACGAGACATAAAACTACTCCTTTAAAATGCTTATAGAGCTAGCTTGCCTCAATTCAACTGCATTCGGGTTCAGCAAAACTCACAATTTTTGTAATAAATTTTTCAAGTTATAGCAGTAATTTTTCGTAATTTAATTACTAAATGTTGGTATTTATAGAGATAATTGTCTAAGCTTCATCAAAACTTTAAGGTAGACTGCTCCGATAAGTTGCGAAGCTGCTCCGATAAGTTGCGAAGCTGCTCCGATAAGTTGTGTAGCTGCTCCCATAAGTTGTGTAGCTGCTCCCATAAGTTGTGTAGCTGCTCCCATAAGTTGTGTAGCTGCTCCCATAAGTTGCGAAGCTGCTCCCATAAGTTGCGAAGTTGCTCCCATAAGTTGCGAAGTGGGTATCCAGTAAAACTCTCATTACCATACGAAGTTAGAACTTTCAAAATCACTCAAGATTTCTATGGTAGTGTGGACTCGGTTTAGCAAAATAAGAATACTTCATGCGGCGAGACTCGATATTTTACAAACTATTTCAACAATCTCCCACGTTATTATTTGAATTATTGACCAATCCGCCAACAAATGCTAATGCCTATCGATTTGACTCAGTAGCAGTTAAAGAACCCAAATTTGAAATTGACGGCGTATTCCTCCCATCAGAAAATGCAGGTGCAGGAGTAGTGTATTTTTGTGAAGTCCAATTCCAAAAAGATGAACAGCTTTACGAAAGAGTATTTGCTGAGTCTTCACTATATTTTTACCGCAACCGTGAGAGATTTAGCGATTGGCAAGCAGTCATAATTTACCCATCTCGCAGTCTGGAACAAAGCCAGATTCATCCCCATCGCTCATTGCTCAATGGCGGACAAGTGCATCGAATATATTTAGATGAATTGGGGGATATTCGTACCTTACCTTTATGGGTAGCGGTGATGGTATTAACGACAGTTAACGAAGAACAAGCACCAGAACAAGCCAGGTATTTATTAACTAGAACTCGGCAAGAAGTATCATCACCCACAAGTCGCGCCATAATAGAGATGATTACGACGATTATGGTGTACAAGTTTGAGCAATTAAGTAGAAGGGAGGTAGAGTCGATGCTGGGAATCACACTCAAGGAAACGCGAGTTTATCGCGAAATTAAGCAAGAAGGGCGCGAAGAAGGGCGCGAGGAAGCAACAGTTAATTTAGTTAACCGATTGCTAAAAAAGCGATTTGGCGAACTGACTCCAGAAATGCATTCCGCCATCACTGGTTTACCTTTACCTGTTCTGGAAGACTTGAGTGAAGCATTGTTAGATTTTACCAGTGTGGCTGATTTACAGTCGTGGTTAGCAGAGCGATAAGCCCACTCTTCTGTAGGTGCTGCTAAGATAGAGGCGATCGCATTTTTCCATAGATGCTTAACCATGATGTTTATGATGATAATATTGGATTAATTCAAGCAGTTCGCGCTGAGTATCAAGATGGTGAGTCCAAAATAGTGGAAAAAGTTGAAAAACGTAATTCTCATGACCATTCGTGATACCGCGATCGCTAAATTGCAGGAACTCCCCGAACCACTCCTGCAAGAAGTTAGTGACTTCATCGATTTTGTTGTTCACAAACATCAAGCCAAAACAGTTGACACTCAGCAGGATGAAACCCTCAAGGCATGGTCACGCTGGTTTGAGGCAGTTGATCGCTTAGACACAAGTTTACCTGAACCAGCTAGCGAGTATCAGCAACTCTTGCTCAACAAGTATCGGCAACAAGGTTTAGAACTATGATCCTGTGTGATGCAGGAGTCTTGCTTTGTTTGGTCGATCAAACTCAACCCCAGCACAATGTTTATAGAAGTGCAGTTTTGCGTTTGGCAAAACCTCTGATTACAACTTGGTCATGCCTGACAGAAGCTATGTACCTCGCCCTTTATCGTGGCAGCTGGCAGATGCAAAAACAACTAGGGCAGCTTCTTTTAGACAAACTGCTGACGATTTACGATATTCAGGAAAGCGATTACAGCCGTTTATTAGCATTGATGGAGCAATACCGTGATCGACCAATGGATTTGGCAGATGCAACTCTGGTTTTGATGGCTGAAAAGACAGGCTATCGTCAAATTCTTACTCTTGATTCTGATTTTTTATGACTATAAGATAAATTTACACATCTAATGCACTATTCACCAACAAGTCTAAGTGCTGACTCCAAAACTTGTGTACTGATTCTAAAACCAACCTGAATCAGTTGCTCAATAATAGGTTTAGCGGCTTCTACCTTACCTTCTTGTTTTGCAAGTAGAATAACACCGAGAGTTCCCCGCACCGGAATCTCTAAAGCAAGTGCTGCGGTTTTTGCGGCGCGATCGTCTAAAATTGCTTCATAGCCAGGATTGTTATATATCCACGTGAGAACGTGACTTTCTCCTAAACCAAGACCCCATGCAGCAATCACTGGATCGACTTGTTCCACATCTTGAATATAGCTAGTTCCTTCATTCAAAATCCAGAGTTTTGCAGGGTCATTATCCGGTGCAATGCAGATTTCTTGAACAACACCGCTAGGAATAACAACCTCGCTACAAAGTTCTGAGAGCAAATGAACTTGGTTAATCTTAGTCAGTACAATCAATGGAGAAGCATTTACAACCCATAGTCTAGTCACGCGCTAACTCCTGGGCTAATTCTTCAGGAGTTACTTGAAAAGGTGAAACATTATAGCGATGGAGTGCTTCTAGGAATTGGTGACGACTAACTCCGGCAATTTCAGCAGCCTTAGATTGGGAAAGCGTACCAATTTCATACCACTTGATAGCCGCCGCTAAACGCATCTCTTGAACAAACGTTTCTGGGTTAGTGCGGAGTGCTGAAAAAACATCATTTGGAAGTTGAATGTTAATTTGTATGGTCATAAATTCAGTTAAATTGGTAACGCGATCGCTCTCATTGCCAAAGATAACCCCTGGCGATCGCTCATTGACAGTCTAGACAATTTCTGTGATGATTTTATGACTACTAGAGATCAACCACTCATCGACACCAGAGAGAGTTTGTAAATGCGATACCTGCTTGATGGTTGAGTAGCTGTAAAAGGCGATCGCACTTCCCTTAAAACTACAGATCCTACATCCTCTTATACCAATTGACTAAAATGAGACTACAGATAGCAAGTTAAATCTAACTCTCTTAAATTACGAATTACGAATTACGAATTACAAATTATTTCCACCATCGCCCCACATCCACAATTGCACGAGCAATTTCTACCGTTGCTGCTTTGCCACCTAATGCAAAGATAACTGGAAACAATGCTTTGATATCTTGCAGCAAATTAGAGCGAGTGCGAAGGGATAATTCATGAGGTGTATCTTGCCAAAGGGAAAAAAGTTCGGCAGTTGGCATTTGTGACAAACCAGAAGCTAAAGCACTTAAGACATTGGCACGATAATCCTCATCCTGAATCGCCCTAGCAGCAGCAAGGGCTTCTGGCAACAACTCTGGTGGCAGTTTGTCAGCTAAGGCACTCAAGGCATTGGCACGAGAATACTCATCCTGAATCCCCCTAGCAGCAGCAAGGGCTTCTGACAATAACTTTGGTGGCAGTTTGTCAGCTAAGGCACTCAAGGCATTGGCACGAGAATACTCATCCTGAATCCCCCTGGCAGCAGCAAGGGCTTCTGGCAATATATCTGGCAATTTCTCAGCTAAGGTACTCAAGGCATCGGCACGAAAATACTCATTCTGAATCGCCCTGGCAGCATCACGCTTATCCATCTGCCACAGCGTTGCTGCCATCATCTTATTAATGTTGACATCCTCCGGCAATACCCCTAACCAAGAGAAATGCTGCTGCTTTTCTGGTGGCATTCTCTTGACACTCAAATTTAATGATGCGGTTAAACTCAGGCGTTTTAAACTAGCCTCATCGGTAATTTCTTCGGCTTCCGGTCGGTCAAAACTCGTTAATCTGGCTACTTCTTGCTGAATATCCGCCAACATTTCATTCCAAGTCGTACCACAGGCAACTTCGGCGGCTGCAAGTTCCAATGCTAGGGGAAGATAACCAACGCCTTTGGCTAAATTTTCTGCTGAGTGACGTTCTGTGCCTGCAATCTCGCGTCTTAATTTCTTCGTCAGCAATTCCATTGCCTGGTCTGGTTTCATTATATCCAGACTGTAGGTGCTGGCTGCTAAGGCATCGGCAATGTGACCTTCACGAGTAGTTACTAAAACTTGACAACGCGCACCACCAAAATTAAATGCTCGTGCATTTTCGGTATTCCAAGCATCATCCACCACCAGCAACACAGCCTTGTCATAAAGCAGAGTCCGCAAATGCGAGGAAGTTGCTTCTACACTTGTAGGCTTAAAGCTATAGTCTCCTAATGCTTGCACCCAGCCACTAAGTAAAGCCAGCACATTGGGTTGTTGACCTAATGTTGCCCAAAGAATGCCATCACAAAAACGAGATTGTATTTCTGCATCATGGGCTAAAGCCGCAGCTAAAGTAGATTTGCCCACCGAACCCAAACCGTGAATCGCAGTAATTACTAAAGTGCGACTATCAGACGATGAACCATTTAAAAGACGAGTTTTTAAATCATCGCTGTACTCTGGGCGTTCTACAAAGTGTGCAGGTAAAGGTGGCGCTTGCAGGGGACGGTAAACAGAATGAGCAATATTAGTATTAAGGGGATAGTGCTTTTTGAGTGCAGCAATCAAATCCTCAATTGCTTTTGCAGGGTTTTGCCAATAAAGAGCAATACATTCATCAAAGCTCAATCTCTCTACATCCGCCTCCTGTTCCATTTGGATACAAAAAACTCGCGTTTGTTTACCATAAGTCTGCTGTCTGGCTGCGTTAACAATCTGGGATGCCCAACGGGTTCCCAATGCTCTACTAGTTCCACACAATACCACTGCCCCGCCAGCACTCAGAATTTTTGAGACTTCCTCGGTGAATGACTCCCCCACCATGACAGTTCCGCGATGTACTACCTCATAGCCAGCCTCGCGGATGTGTTTTGCCAATTTTTCTGCTAAATCTTCTTCTTCCTGATGATGGGCAATGTAAACCTGCCAGTTTCTCTCACTCATTTTATTGCCCGCAGCAATTGAGATACGCCTTTTGACCAGTCATTAACTAAATCTGCATATTTAATATCAGCTAGAATAGCAGGCGGTTCCCCACCTGTAAGCAAAATTGGCAATACCTTTACTTGGTGTCCTGACAATTGTCGAGCTAACACTGACATCCACTCACGGTTTACCCAAGGCGACATATTAGAAGAGGAGTAACACAGCACTAAATACTTAGATCCTTCTAGCCCTTGGTCAACACGCTCAACAATCGAATCTCCTACGTCTATCTTCCATTCATCAAACCATACTTCATGCCCTGCATCACCTAATTCATTTGCCAGCTGTTCAGCTTGTTGAGCATCACTTTTACGATGACTGATGAAGACATTGGGCATGGTTAAATTCTCAACTTGAATGATATTAATTTAACAAATTTATTAGACGCGATAAATCGCGTCTCTACATGAGGGTTGTCTCGTTCCCAGTCTCCGACTGGAATGCCTGTTTTTTAGGACGGGGCTTTAAACCCATCTTTTTCGGTAAGCAATAGTTCTGTTAAGAATAATCGTAGAGTAGTGTATGCCATCGATACGAAAACTGCTTTATGAGTCGTCCCCGAATCATTCAACCCGGTCAAAGCTATACATTCAGCAAATATTTTGAACTGCCGTTTTCCCCTGAAGATATTCTGGCTGAACTTGGCTGTTCCTATCAACGCGAACGGCTACAATTACCAAAAACAGAATTTAACTCTGAGATAATTGCAGAATTACAGCGAGTGATTGAGCGTAATTTCCGACGCGTCAAGCTACTTAGTGAAGACGCACGCAAGCAAGCAATTATCGCACCAATATTACTAGAGGTTTGCGAAATTGCCCAAACCCAATTAAATATTGAGTATCCCATTAGTGTTAGTGACCAACTAAAAGGCAGTTTGGATTATTACATTGATAAAGGTAAAGGCTTGTTAGTCATTGAAGCAAAACAAGCAGATTTAAGTAGAGGGTTTACTCAATTAGCAGTTGAGTTAATTGCACTCGACCAATGGATAAATTCAGAGTTATCAGTTCTTTATGGGGCAGTCACTACTGGTGAAGATTGGCGATTTGCAATCTACAACCGTCAGGAAAAAAAAATAACAGAAGACCTAAAATTATATCGAGTTCCTGAAGAATTAACTGAATTAACTCACATTTTAGTTGGCATATTGAGCAATTAGCTGAGTATGGTTTTGAATTAAGACGACCTGCCGCAGATTTACTGCGTGATGGTATTTATAAATTAAGAGCCAAGCACATCAGAGTACAGTATAGAATTCTATATTTTTTCATGGTCAAAACGTAGTGATTTTAGCTCATGCCATCATTAAAGAAGTTGAAGAAGGCAGAAGGCAGCTATGCTGGAGGACAAATCACTTATAGGATTCTGACCCCTCCTGATTTGAGACCACTGAAACTTTGGTTCAGTGGGGGTCTTAACCGCAAGTTCCCTTCTCTACGAGACGCGCAAGGGACGGTAACAGCAGGAGTTAGGGGTCAGTTTCCCAACTGAGCCTCCTGCCCCTAACTCCTGCCTCCATTGATAACCAAGTTCCAGAGTGATTCTTCAACCCAATACCTGTGGCAATTTACGAGTGTGAGTTGATGTATTAACTCCTTTGTCTCTAAGGTTTGGCAAAAACAATAGGCGAGACGCCTACCCCACAATAAATAATTGGATATTTTTTTATTTGGAAGTCCCTAGCTAAACGCCTTTTTAACTCTCCAGAATATTACGATCTGTTGCTAGAGTTTGTGCCCCTGTTTGCATCATTTCTATATCTGATGGCGACCAATAATGAGGCCCTTGACAGTGATGTGCTACTAACAATCCCCATAACCCTCTAGGTATGACAATTGGTACAACCAAGTTGGCGCGAACCTGCATATTGCGGAGAAAATCTTGGTGACAAGGCTGGATTGGCTCTAATTCAATATCAGCGATCGCCTTTACTCGTCCTCCTAAGTATAAAGCAGCATACTCGTTGTTAAAACAATCATCTGGGCCAGTGGAACCAAGTATTGAAAATTCTTGAGAACTCAAAGATTCAAAAGTCACCTGTCCTTGCCACTGACTGTAAAAATAATACAACACCACCCGATCAACCTGAAGCGATTCTCTGAGTTGATTGGTTGTTTGCCGGACTAACTCATCGCGTTGCATCGTTTTAACAAGGCGATCGAGCAAATTTTGCAAACCCT
Source organism: Nostoc sp. ChiQUE01b (assembly GCF_034531255.1). Taxonomy (NCBI): domain Bacteria; kingdom Bacillati; phylum Cyanobacteriota; class Cyanophyceae; order Nostocales; family Nostocaceae; genus Nostoc; species Nostoc sp. ChiQUE01b. The sequence goes on from NZ_JAVRBM010000036.1 coordinate 70,015, forward strand.
GTTCACAGCGATCGCGGCTATGGTTAAATTTCGAGTGAGAATGAATTTGCACCGTTTTAAAATTATGACTAAGTAAATCCTGTCGAATTTATATAGTAATTTATTAGACGTTATTTAAATACATTCTTGTATTTATAGTAGCAATTCAAGATTAACTGAGTATTATACCAGTCAACCTCTTTGGAGAATTTAAAATAAATTATTAAGAAAAGTTATACAAAGCAAGTTTACTTTTACTTCAGCATTTTCTTGCAGTCGTTTGCGGAGTCGTTCTCGCAAATTAATAATTCGTTCTACTCCCTCGGCTGGTAAAAAAGAATAAAAGTCCTGCGATCGCTTCATGGGATAAGTGGTAAGCTATCTTCAGGTAGATGTAGTAAGGTGAGATTAACTCATCTCTAGCCCAGCTTTGATCAATAATTTCAGCTAATTCTTGAGATATATCTACACAACCGTAATCTTGCCAGCGATCGCTAAACCACTTTTGCAGTTTATTACAAGCATCGTGGTCTAAAATATCAACATTTAATTCCCCTTGTTTCGCCAGTCCGGGAAGGGTGAAATTACTACTACCCAAGAATCCCACTGTGGGAGTGTTAGGATCATGACGATGCACAAGATATAACTTAGCGTGAAGAGAATGGCGCAAAAACAGTTTAATAATTAGTTTCTGAGTTTTTAGCTGATGACTTAACCGCCGCAACCCCGCTTCATCCTGATTAGTCGGCGCACCGATAGTCAACTGCTGGCGAAATTCTGCCGCCATGCGTTTTTTAAACCGCACGATGCTACTATTGTCAATCCGTCCATCACCACTACCAAGGCTAAATGCCGCATGAACTTCATGACTGGGCAAGCTTTGCATCCCAATTAGTAAACGGCAACAAGCATTTTCACTACTAACATACTGTTCGATTAAATCATCAATTCTTCGCCAACCTCTAAGGTTGAAGTAGCCAACACAAAAATCTGCCCGATAAGAGACTTTGAGGGTTTCTCGTAAAATCGGTAGCAGCTGCAAATCTATGTTGTCAAAGATGCAGGGCATTATTTAAAACGCTATAAATATTTTGTACATCTGTTATATGAATAAAAAATTTTTCCAGCCAGATTTATGAAGGGTGCGAGACAAGAGACGCGATAAATCGCCGTCTTCAAAAATTGTAAAAAAAAGAGCAGCTGCATAATACAACTGCTCTAAAAAGTGATTAGATAGATATTTTCTACCTATCCACAGACCCCATGATTACGTCAACACTGCCAAGAATTACCACAATATCTGCAACCTTCATGCCTCGCAGTAAATGTGGGACAATCTGAAGGTTGTTGAAATCTGCGGCGCGAATCTTCCAACGTGCAGGGAAGACGTTATCATCGCCAACTAAATAAATTCCCAATTCACCTTTGCCACTTTCTACACGCGCATAGATTTCACCTTTGGGCATCTTGAAAGTGGGAGAAACTTTTTTGCCGATGAATTGGTAATCAAATGCATCCCACTCGGATTTTTTACCTGCGGCTAAACGCTTGGCTTCCAGATTTTCGTAAGGGCCGCCAGGAAGTCCTTTAATTGCTTGGCGAATAATTTTCACAGATTCGCGCATTTCCCGCATCCGCACCACATAACGGGCAAAACAATCACCGGCGGTTTCCCACTGTACATCCCAGTCAAAATCGTCGTAGCATTCGTAATGGTCAACTTTTCGCAAATCCCATTTCACGCCAGATGCGCGTAACATTGGGCCAGAAAGTCCCCAGTTGATTGCTTCTTCACGAGTGATAGTACCAATACCCTCAACACGTCGCCGGAAGATGGGATTATCAGTTACTAAGCGTTCGTACTCATCAACTTTAGGTAATAAGTAGTCGCAAAATTCTAGACACTTATCTACCCAACCATAAGGTAAATCGGCTGCTACTCCACCAACACGAAAGTAGTTGTTATTCACCATCCGATAACCCGTGGCAGCTTCCCACAAATCATAAATCATCTCCCGTTCCCGGAACTGGTAGAAGAAGGGAGTTTGTGCACCTACGTCAGCGAGGAAAGGGCCAAACCACAGCAAGTGGTTAGCGATGCGGTTCAATTCCAGCATGATGACGCGGATGTAACTAGCGCGTTTGGGGACAGCAACACCTGCAAGCTTTTCTGGGGCGTTGACAGTGACGGCTTCGTTGAACATTCCCGCCGCGTAGTCCCAGCGACTGACGTAAGGGACGTACATTACATTAGTACGGTTTTCAGCGATTTTTTCCATTCCCCGGTGCAAATAGCCGATAACTGGTTCACAGTCAACGACATCCTCGCCATCCAGAGTCATGATTAGCCGCAGAACCCCGTGCATTGAGGGGTGGTGTGGCCCCATATTTAGCACCATTGGTTCAGTGCGGGTTTCTAGTCTGGTCATAGATTTTGTGTTCTCCCGTTGTGTTCGCGTAGCGTGCTGAAGGCAAATTTTCAATGAACCGCTTAGATGCCAACCAGAATGTTTTAATTTGTTGCACTTCTTCAACTATTATATGGAATCCCCAGTGACTAAAATTTGTCATCTCGGATCTGAAACCCAGTTTTCCTGTGTAAAAAGCCAGCAATCTGAGTTATCCAGTTCGCAAGACGATTAAATTTATGCTCAATGGTTTTTTGATTATCATTTAATCGATAAATGTAAATGTACTCTTTATCACCCTCATACTTGGCTATATGAATTTCAAGCCTACTATTAACTCCGTTCAACTTATCAATCAAATTATCTTTAAGTCCATCGACGACTAGCAATAAATTTGTCTCAACAGTCGAAATCCTACTATTAATATTAGCCTCGATTTGAGCGAGCAGGGTAAGAGCATCTCAATTAGGCTTGACATAAGGACTCAGAGGAATCTAAAGTAGAGTCAATGAAACAAGAACTGAGGACTTGAATCATATAATCGTTGTCCATAGATGTGCGTTTCATTTTTTGTCGAAGACTACGTTTGTAAGTCTGTTCGCGGTTCAGGGCATTGAGGCTAATCCGTCACAGGATAGCAAAATTTTGCGGACTATGGAAAGAGCGAATCCGGCAAGTATCTGCTCTTTCAGAGCCGCTACGCGAACAGCAAAAGTACAATCTAGAGTCCAATGAGCCTGGTTTTCAATGCTCCAATGTTTTCGGATAGCCAGACCCAAAAGTTGAGCATTACTGTGTAAAGAAGTCAGAGAAAACTGAACTTCACGGGTAGTTTTATTTCAGAGATGACGCACTCGTGCAACCATAACAACGCTTTGGAGTCCTGCCCAAAGTCGTGGTTGATAAAGGTCACTGATGGCTGCAACTGGGACAGACCAGACTTGACGAATTTCAGTACGATGATGCCCTTTTTCAATGCGTTGGTCATAACTGAAATCAATCCCTTGAAATTGCTTGTTAGAAGCGTTTTCAAACCATTGTTGAACCTGATTGTATAGAGTTGGGTGATTGGCTTTCAGTGCCAGGATATAATCCCCTTTCTTATCGAGAATCTTATTGGCAATCTCTGTTTGTGTCCCCATTGCATCAATGGTGATGATAGCTCCCGTAATATCCAGCAATTCTAATAATGCAGAAATAGCTGTAATCTACATTGGATTTATCTTCTACTTTCATCTGTCCCAAAACTAGACGTTGTGTACTCGACCAAGCACTAATGACATGGAGTGCTGATTTATCTTGATTTCGGTCGTATGAACCCCTAATTGTCTTGCCATCTATAGGTATAATCTCTCCTCCCATCTTCGTGACCAGGGTTTCTACCCAATTAAGAAAACACTGATTTAACGCTTCTGGGTTAATGAACTCAAATAGCCAACGAAACGTGTCATCTGACGGAATACCGTTTGGTAATGCCAAAAACTCTTCTAACCATTTTTGTTTACTAATGCCGTAATTCTCGATATCTTCCCAACCTTGTGCTCCGCCAATTATGGCTAATATCGCAATTACCAAGATGTCTATGAGTTGATGTTTTTTAGTTCGCTCTACTCTTGGGTCTTTGATGTCTCCAAAGTGCTTGACTAAACTCTGTTGAATAGCTCCGATTTCTGCCACAGCTTTGGGCTTTCTCATAGGGCAAGAACTTTTTTTGACATCAACAGATTTATTTTCAAAGCCCTGAGACATAATGCTTGTTCCTTGAGATTTTCAACTATGGCCTTGTTGTCATCTCATTTATCCTGCTGTTAAGCCAAGTACATTTTATATCCATTTCTTTATGCTTATTCTGTTTTATTTGTCAAGTACATATTATACCAAATTAGATGAGCTTACCCTGGGTCACGACCCAGATCACCGACTGGAGGCTGGGGAATTAAACATGAGATACTTTCTCATGCACCGCCCCTAAGTCATCGATGAGATCCGGGATCTGTGTCAGCAACTCGAACATCTCAACCGGGTGCAATCGCCAATTGTGAATTATGCCAGACAGCTTCTAGCTTGGCAATTCCCAGAAATGGCGCACACCAAGAGTGTATCTACTAAGCCAGGATTTTTACCACCCCTTTGGGGATGGTTAGCTAAGAGACTCGAAATCTCAAGAGCCGGGAAAACTCGAATCGAAAACCGCTATAAAATATCCATTGCCTAAGACTATGGAATTGAGTTTGACCCAATCCTAGAGTTACACGCTGACTGGATGTGCGATATCTCACTTTTTGAGCAGCACTTAGAGGCAAGGATTGCCGAGATGTTGACTGAGACTGCATTCAAGCCTTACATGAACTGTTTGGCAAATTCGGTTTTGGGTTACGAGTGCGATCGCGTCTCTTGACTCGAATTTACCCTTTTGAGTCGTTCCTGGGTGTCAATGGCAGGCCCGTTATTGAGTACGAAGTCCGCGAAGTAAAAAAAACCGAGCGCGATGCCAAAGGCGGCAAGCTACGCAAAAATGGAGAAACCATCGTTAAGCGCTTGGCTGGCGACACCAAACGGATTAAACGTAACCGTAGCCGCGACACTTTCAAAATGCCTTTGGGTATGGGAACGGTTTTAGAACAGTCGGGGGATGGGCTTGTAGAAAAGGCTAGCGGTTCCTCCCTATGCCGGATTAGCCTGTGGCAGTACGTCTTAACCGGCGTCGAAACTGGAAGACTGCCAAGCAATCACCTGACCAAGAAATTGATTAACTACCGTGACTCACTCAAAGCTAACGTCAGTGAACAGGGTGAAAAGTTGCTAGGTGGTAAGCACATCCAGGGAAAGCTGATGAGTAAAGTCGTAAACCTGCTGTTCCAGGAATTGTGTAAAATAATTCCTCTGACTTGATGCTATTAACCCTTCATCAATCATAAAGGGTTTTAAAACCTAAAGTTTCGATTACCCTGAACTAAAATCGAGACTGGCGGTAAATAAATTTCACTCTCCATCACCGCCGCCGCTGGTTTTGCTAGCAGCATCCGTAACGTTTGCACAAGTCAGGATTGCTGTTAATCCCAGCATCAACCATTGTGTTGCTGGTAGCCAGTGCAGCAAACTCACGCCACCCCAGACTAATAAAACTACTAGGGTTGCTTTAAGACGGCGATGAAAGCTAATATTTTGACTGCATTGATAAGTGCTTTTTCCCACTTTATTTGCTATGTCCTTTCGGTTCGTGGCTTAGTCCTGCGACGTAATAATTTTTAACTATCATCATTTCATCTCAGAACTCGAAACGCCAAGCTTTTTTCTCAATACATCGAGTTAAGAGGCTGAGAAATCTAAACTTTGCCGAAAAGAGATTAGTATTTCATTCAATGCAGCCGTATCAATTAAAAATGCATCATGTCCGTGGGTTGACTTCAGCCACGCTAGTTGAGCATTCGGGATTAAATTTGCCAATTCTTGTTGTTCTACTGGAGGATAGAGAATATCAGAATCAATTGCGACAACTAAAGTCGGTTGCTGGATGCTTTGCAGAATAGATTCGTAATCTGACAAATCAGGACTGGTGCGATCGCGGGCAACATCGTGGCGATCCATTACATGGGTAAGGTTAATGTAAGTGTTGGCATCAAATCGTTCTGTCAGCTTTTGACCCTGATGTTGTAAGTAACTGGCTATAGCAAACTGCTTAGATGCATCATACTGCCGTCCAAAGCGGCTTGTAAAACTATCCCAAGAACGGTAAGTAGACATCGCCATGATCCTTGCCACTGCTAGTCCTTGATTTGGGGGCGCATCCAGGGTATAGTTTCCTCCTTGCCAGTTAGGATCGGCATAAATTGCCTGTCTTTGGGCTTCACTTAATCCAATACACCAAGCTGAATGTCTGCCAGAAACAGCAATGGGTGCGATCGCTTTCACCTTTTCTGGATATAATAATGCCCACTCCAGTGCTTGCATCCCACCAAGCGATCCGCCAATTACTAACCGCAGAGATTGAACACCCAAGTATTCTAGTAGTGCAGCTTGCAGGTGAACCAAATCTCGAATTGTAATCTTAGGGAAGGATACGCCATAAGGGTTTCCCGTTATGGGGTTGATAGTAGTTGGCCCAGTTGTGCCGTAACAACTTCCCAAAATGTTGCTGCATACAATAAAGTCGCGTTCTGGATTGAAGGCTTTCCCTGAACCAAATAAAGGTTCCCACCAATCATCAGCGTCAGCCGAACCAGTTAAGGCATGACAAATCAGTACCCCATTATCGCCTTGAGCACTTAACTGTCCCCAAGTGCGATAAGCAACCTGAACCCCAGTTAATGTTTCGCCTCCTTCTAGTTGAAATGGCATCGTAATCTGGTAAAACTGGGTTTGCGGTGAGATGAAGTCTGAGTAGAGCATATCTGGGAGTGGGGAGTGGGGAGTGGGGAGTGGGGAGTAGGGAGATGAGAGAGCAGGGGGAGCAGGGGGAGCAGGGGGAGAAGAATTAATAACCAATACCCAATGCCCAATGCCCAATGCCCCATTCCCCATTCCCCATTCCCCATTCCCCATTTATTAACTCTTAACTTGCTGGAATGCCTGCTGGAAATCCTCTTTGATATCGTCGATATGTTCAATTCCCACTGATACTCGCACCAAATCGGGTGTCACACCTGCTGAAAGCTGTTCGTTATCACTTAGCTGTTGATGGGTTGTGGAAGCGGGATGAATGACGAGAGTTTTCGCATCGCCAACATTTGCTAAATGACTAGCCAATTTCACATGATTAATAAAAGCTCTACCTGCCTCCAGTCCACCTTTGATGCCAAAGTTTAAAACTCCCCCGAAGCCATGTTGGAGATATTTTTTTGCTCGTTCATGATAAGGGTGATTGGGAAGCCCCGGATAATTAACCCACAATACTTGCTCTTGCTGCTCTAACCACCGAGCCAATTCTAGGGCATTGCTCACATGCCGATCTACACGTAGAGAGAGGGTCTCTAATCCTTGCAATAAAAGAAAGGCGTTAAATGGACTCAAGGACGGGCCAAAATCCCGTAACCCCTCGACTCTGGCGCGAATAATAAAGGCAATGTTACCAAAGGAACCATTAGGGCCAAAAACTTCTTGGAAATTCAGCCCATGATAGCCCGGTGCTGGCTCAGTAAACAGAGGAAATTTGCCGTTACCCCAGTCAAATTTACCCGAATCGACAATTACGCCACCAATGGAAGTACCATGTCCACCAATCCATTTAGTTGCAGATTCCACTACGATATCTGCACCATGTTCAATCGGTCGAGCTAAATACCCACCAGCACCAAAGGTATTATCCACAATTAAAGGTATGCCGTTTTCGTGGGCAATGTGAGCTAAAGCGGCAAAGTCGGGAATGTTGAATTGAGGATTGCCAATGGTTTCAACGTATAACGCTTTCGTGCGATCGTCGATCGCCTGACGAAAACTTTCTGGCTGATCTCCCTCAACAAACTTGACATTAATACCTAAACGTGGTAAAGATACTTTAAATTGGTTATATGTCCCACCATACAGAAAACTAGTGGAAACAATATTATCCCCAGCCTGAGCAATGGTAGTGATTGCCAAGAATTGTGCTGCTTGCCCGCTAGCGGTTGCTAATGCTGCTACACCTCCTTCTAAAGCAGCAATCCGCTTTTCAAATACATCCGTCGTTGGGTTCATGATGCGAGTGTAAATGTTGCCAAATTCCTGGAGAGCAAATAACCGCGCTCCGTGGTTGGCGTCGTCAAAAACGTAGGAAGTCGTTTGATAAATCGGTACAGCACGAGCATTAGTTCCAGGAGCCGGCTCTTGTCCAGCATGAACTTGCAGAGTTTCAAAACGATATTGTTCTGACATAAGCAGTTATTTGAGTTTCCAATTATACAAACAATTAATAATAATTGAGCCTTGTTTTGGATGAATCAACTGTAATTTGGAAGGTTTACCGTATTTTAACTGGTTGTGCCCAGGATTTCTCATCTTTAGCACAACAAGTTGGAAAATAAAAAATGGCAATTAACACCTCTTAATTTATATTTAGAAAAAAAGCGTGTGAGTCGTCATGCAAATAGACCAGCCTTTTAGAATTAATGCTGCCCAACCAGACAAACTAAAACAATTCCTTCCCAAACCTTTAATTATTTCCAGCCCAGTCGCAGGTTGTAATGGTTTTTATTTTGCCTATCATCGCCAGTCAAACTATCAACTTCCTGAGACATCGCCTTTTCAGCACATCGTTACTATTTATACTAAAGAGTTTGAGGCAAAATTAAAAATTAACGGACACTGGCAAAGTAAATCCTATGCAGCAACTGATGTGGGGATTTTTCCTGCCGATCAAATTTCTCCAGCGGTACAATTTGAACAGGAATTAGGGTTTATTCACTTTGGTTTTGAACCAGCGATGATTACTAGCGTTGCCTACGAGTCAGTAAATACTGATGCAGTTGAAATTGTACAACAACTGCAAACTCACGACCCATTGATTCAACAAATTGGATTGACACTCAAGCAAGAAATAGAAACTAGTGGATTTGATAGTTCTCTGTATATGGAGTCAGCAGTAAATCTGCTGGCGGTGCATTTATTGAAACGTTACTCAACGCAGCAATTTATCATTCGAGAATACACAGGTGGATTACCAAAACATAAATTAAAAGAAGCGATCGCTTACATCAACGATAACTTAGACCAAAATTTGTCACTTGCAGAAATTGCGGCCATCGCACAGATAAGTCCGCATTATTTTGCTAGTTTGTTTAAGCAATCAATCGGAATAGCACCTCATCAATATGTCACCAAATGCCGAGTTGAAAGAGCAAAATCTTTACTTGGCAAGCGAGAATTATCAGTTATACAAGTCTCTCAATTAGTAGGATTTCAAAGCCAAAGTCATTTCACCAAGGTTTTTCGCAAATATATCGGCATCACTCCTCAAGCATTTAAGAAGCTACACTAAAATTTTCGGAAGATAACGCTAGTTTTCGGAAGATTGTGTGAGACAGCACCATCTTGTTAAAGCTAGACTCAAGAGTTATCACCACACTTTGAGTCCATAGTCCAAAAAATGACACAACTAAAACCAGCCGAGGAAATGCCCGGTAGCTTTGGGCTACCCATTTTAGGTGAAACTCTCCGATTATTTGCTACCCAGGGATGGGGACTGGCGAAGAACTATGAACGCTACGGCCCAGTTTTTAAAACCAGTATTTTAGGAAAGAAATATGCAGTTTTGGTAGGGGTGGAAGCAAATCGACTAATTTTGCAAGAAAAAGCCGATCGTGTTTCTTCCTACTTAGGATGGAAAGTGGCTATGGAGCATATTTTTGGGCGGCCAATGATGCTTCAGGATGGCGAAGAACATCGTCAGACTCGTCGCTTAATGGCTCCAGCGTTTCATAGTAAAGCCATTGCTAATTATTTTGACATCATGCAAACTGAAGTTAACAAGTGCCTAGAAAATTGGGTGCAAAACAGTCCAATTTCTATTAAGAATGAATTTAATCAGTTAGCATTGCGAATTGGAATTCGGCTATTATTAGGTGTTCAACTACAAAGCGAAGTCGAGCAAGTCGAACAGTTGTATAATACTTTGACACAGGGAGCATTGGCACTATTGCGGTTAGATATACCATTCACAAAATATGGTCGCTCCCAAAATGCTCGTCGTCAACTGAAAGCTTTCTTAGAAAAAATTATCAGCGAACGCAAACTTCAAGGTAACTTAGAGGAGTCTTGTGATGTATTAGGATTGTTTTTGGCAGCAGTAGATGAAGAGGGAAATGCTTTAGCCCAGTCGCAGATCGTAGACGAACTGATCCACTTATTAAATGCAGCACATTTCACTACTGCTACATCCTTAACGTGGGCAATGGTTGAATTGGCAGCGCGTCCACAATGGCGTGATAAACTCCGCCAAGAACTTACAGAAGTTGTCAAAGATGAACCTTTGAACTTGGGACATCTCAAGCAACTTAATCAAATGACTTATTTTTTCAAAGAAATAGAACGACTTTACAATCCTGCAGGTGTAGTGCTGTTTCGCGGAGTTGTAAAAGAAATTGAATACGCAGGTTATCGCATTCCTTCTGGTTGGGTGGTGATTGTTGCTCAAGGATTAACGCATCGGATGAGTGAGATTTATACTAACCCAGAAAGTTTTGATCCAGAACGCTTTGCCCCTCCCCGCGAAGAAGATAAAAAAGACTCCTTTGCTTTAATTGGTTTTGGTGGTGGCGAACATATATGCATTGGAATAGAGTTTGCCAAAATGGAAATGAAGATTTTTTTGGCAACATTGCTGCAACGATATGATTGGAAAGTGACACCAAAATATCAACCTAACAACTATGATCAACCACCGTTTCAAGTTGAAGGAAAATTACAGGCGCAAGTCACGTCGCTTTGCTCCGAATTCAAAATTCAAAATTCAAAATGACGCTCTCTACCAGACGCTGCGCGTAGCTTGCTTCTCTGTAAGAGTACGCGGACTCGCTAACGCTGCGCTAACAAAATTCAAAATTAATAATCCCCATAAATAAATTTAGTTGCTTTGTATCATGAGTCTGTTTCAGTCAACAACCTCGAACTGAGAAACTAAACTCAACATCAGCCTGTATCCGTTGCTAATATCATGTCCGCATAATTAGTTATGATTTTCACAGTCATTGCACCCCACACGCCAGATGCTCCACTTGGGGAGACCCCAGACGCTCGATGACTCGCCGCCGGCGCTATCGCCCTTGGCGTCTCCCCTTCTCCCCAAGGGAGAGGCTAACGCCAAGGGAGAAGACCGCACTGGCTCCCCTTAATCCCCTCCCCGCTCTTCGGGCTACCGTGTATACACAAGTCGAGTTGGCAATCAAATCAACGAAAAACAACGGAAAATTATTTTTAAAATCCTTGATTTTCCGTTAGGACTCTATCAATAACCTGACACTATTGATAATCAGTTCACTTAACTCAAAACCTTGCCTACCAAGGCTTGTATCTTACCAGGCAATGATTTTAGGACTTGTGTATACACCGTAGGCTCTTCGGGAGGGGAGACAAAGCGTAGCTTTGGCTCTTTGGGGTTCTTCGGGTTTAATAAGTAATCAAGCGGACATGACATAACCTACTCACTCAGGTTTTTATTTTTAAGCACAAATTGCTCCAGATCGTGATACTGCCCTTTGAAGAAGCCATACTGTTTCAGTACACCCTGACTGTGAAAACCTAACTTTTCTAGCAACTTTTTAGAAGCGATATTTTCCAGCATGACTTGGGCAACAAAGAAACGCAAACCCATTTTCTGAAACCCAAATTGCAAGATAGTATCCATTGCCTCAGTCATGATACCTTGTCTCCAAAAAGTACTGGCAAGCTCATAACCGACTTCGGCTGAGTGTTCTTGTGGGTTCCACGTAAACCCACAAGAACCAATCAAAACGTTGTCTTGCTTACGGGCAATTCCCCAACGAATTGCATCTCCTCGCTCAAATCGCTTGGCTCTACGTTCAATGACAACGATCGCTTCTTTAATAGAGGTGAAGGTATCAAGATTGTGAAACTGAGTCACGCTTGGATCACAGAATACAGCAAAGGTAGCTTCAGCATCCTGCAACGTTGTCTCACGAAGAAGAAGCCTTTCTGTTTCTAATTGAGGAAAGGAAGATAGTAAGAAATTGTTGCTCATAGTTGCAACCGATGATCTGGGGTTAGAGTTGACCGAGACAATTTTAGATTTTGGATTTTGGATTTTGGATTAAATCTAAAATCTAGAATCTAAAATAAATGTTTCAAGTTTCTCCGTTCACGGAGAAGAAAATAAAAAAATCAATTTTCAAGCCTCTTCAATACATCGGAGAGGTTAATCCAAAATCGTAAATCTAAAATCTAAAATCGAGTGACTTAGCGATCGCCACAGTGACAAGACAATTTAAAAAGCTTAAGGTTGAATAGTCTTCGCCGACTGGTTAAATAACAAATTTCGTGACTTATCTGGATCAAGCGCTTGAGTTTTCAATGCTTCTGCTTTCTCGTAGGCGCGAATTGTGGCTGGACGCGCTTTAATTGTCTCAAACCAGCGTTTAACATGAGGAAAATCCTCTAGGTTTTGATTTTGGAGTTCATGGGGCACTATCCAGGGATAAGCAGCAATATCGGCGATGGAATAATCGCCAGCTACAAATTCTCTATCTGCTAGTTGCTTATTCAGTACTGCATATAAGCGTCCCGTCTCATTCACGTAGCGGTTAATGGCATATTCAATCTTTTCGGGAGCATAGACGCTAAAGTGATGATTTTGTCCCGCCATTGGCCCCAGTCCTGCCATTTGCCAAAACAACCATTGTAAAACTTGAGTGCGTTGGCGTAAATCTTGGGGGATTAATTTCCCAGTTTTTTCTGCCAAATATAGCAAGATTGCACCAGACTCAAATATCGAAATTGGCGCACCTCCATCTGCTGGTTCGTGGTCAACGATCGCAGGCATCCGATTGTTAGGAGAAATCTTCAGAAATTCCGGCTTAAATTGCTCCCCAGCCCCAATATTCACAGGAATTATGGTGTATGGTAAGCCGACTTCTTCCAAAAAAATTGTGATTTTATGACCGTTTGGAGTTGGCCAATAGTAAAGTTCAATCATGGTTCTTTTCCTAAAATTGTGCGATTGATTTCTAGGTTAATAGTGCGTTACAGACATCTCTTAATTACGAATTAGATTGCGGTGATTTGGCGATCGCAGCCCAAACTCTATGGTGAACCTGAAGAATTGGTGTAGGATATTTTGTTTCGAGTAATGTTGCCAATTCCTGGTCAAATACTTCTACTTTTTCTGGTGTCAAGCTGGCTCCCACACCAGCACTCGCCCGAATTCGCCCCCGCCAGTCTTCGTGTGTATAAGATACAAATACATCGTAAGAAAATGTGCGGATATCTCGGAATCCTCCTTCGCCAATGTCTTGTAACCACAGGGGATGCAAGCCATTACCGCCGGCCATATTCCAGGCGGGATTATGAGCCTTGATTAGTTGTTCTGTTGCTTCCACGACATTACCTTTTAAGGGTATCCAATCAAAATGTGCGATCGCGAGCAAGCCATTTCTTCTCAATATCCGAGTAACTTCTTGGACAGCACGTGGACGGTCAAACCAATGCCAACACTGTCCAGCTGTTACCACATCCGCACTAGCGTTTGGTAACTCCGTATTCTCGGCAGTTGCGACTCGATAATCTACTTTCAGTTGGATAGATTCGCTTAACAGTCTGGCTTGTTCTAAAAGTGAGGCTGATAAATCTATGCCAATTACATAAGCACCTCTATCAGCAAAGCCCCGTGCTAGTGTTCCTGTTCCTGTACCAAGGTCAACAATATTCTGCCCTGGTAAACCTATACCATATTCAGACAGTTTGTTAAATAATGAACTAGGAAACCCAGCGCGGTGTTTTGCATAATCAGTGGCAGTTGCACCAAAATCAATTTTCATACCTGCAAAACTATTTTTGTAACAATTGTTTAGCTTAGAAGTTCTCTACCCACGGACGTAGTTCGACTTCATAAGTCCAAGCACTGCGGGGTTGGCGGAGAATGCTGAGATAAGTTTGAGCGATCGCATCTGGGTCAAGAGTACTATCAGGATTATCTACTGGATCTTGGCGGTCTGCGGAACGGATTCCACCATCAATCACAAAATGCGCCACATGGATATTCTTTGGTGCTAATTCTCTAGCAATACTCTGAGCCAAACCGCGTAGTGCAAATTTACCCATTGCAAAGGGAGCAGACAGAGGATAACCCTTAACACTGGCTGAGGCTCCAGTAAAAAATATAGCACCGCCACCTTGCTGCAAAAACCTTTTGGTAGCAGCTTGGGCCACAAGAAAGCCACCATAAGCAGTGATATCTAGGGTTTTTGCCACTTCACTAGGGTCTAGATCGACAAGAGGCCCCCGCACCCGGAAACTAGGGTTGTAAACAACAATATTCAAGGAACCAACTTTATTATCAATATCAATAAATAACTGTTCTACTTCATCTGGCTTTGAAGCATCAGCGGCAAAACTAACTGCGCCAATTTCACTGGTCAATTGAGTGATTTTTTCAATTTTGCGAGCTGCTAAAGCTATGGTGAATCCTTCTTTGGCAAATAGGCGAGCTAAAGAAGCGCTCAGTCCATTACCTGCACCGACAATTAAAGCTGTTGTTGCCATAAATTTAATTCTCCTTATCCTGCAAAATTTTAGTTCCCCTTCTCCCCAAGGGAGAAAGGGTTAGGGGATGAGGGCTTGAGCAATTGTATCTAAAACTAACTCGATAAGTAGTAAGCTAAACCACATTTAGTTTGCATAATCTAAAATTGTACATTTCTTGTGGGGTGGGCGTCTCGCCCACCCAATATATGCAAGTTAAATGTGGAACAGCTTAGGACAGAATTAATTACACAATGTCATTGCGAACGCTCGCAATGACTGTAAATATTTTTGTCCATTTATTTATCATTAAATATTTGCTCATTACTAAAGCGAATCACAGTGAAGTGATTAGATTGTAACCAGTTTTCTCTGATAAAATCTTGAGCTTGCTGATTTGCATGAATACTATCATCTAACTCAATAATTAGTAGTTTTTCGTGACAATAAAAATCAGTGATATATCTACCAATATTATGTTGTCTGCGGAATTTTGTATTTAACAAACGTCTATATCTTAAAGAATTTATCTTTGTTTTGATCTTTACGAGACGCACTCGCGTTCGCTTCATTCCCAATGACTACCTGCTAACTTGGTAAATTTGCACGTATACAATGGACGGCTACTACCGCCAGCAATGGAGGCAGCAGCCCAATGATCAGCATTTTCAGCCGGAGAAACGAGATTTAAAAAGGGTTGGGGCTGAAGTATGACACCAATGCCCTCAACCCTCACCCGTTCTTAACCGTTAAGCGCTTCTTCTTGATGGGTTTGGATAGTGCAATCAGAAGTGGCATAGGCAACGCAGGTAAGAACCCATCCTTCGTCCACTTGATCGTTGTCTAAGAAGTTCTGATCCGATTGGTCAACTGTACCTGAAATCACCTTGCCAGTGCAGGTAGAGCAAGAACCAGCGTTACAGGAATAGGGCAAGTCCATCTCATATTCTTCGTTAGCGACCTCTAGGATGTACTCATCATCAGGGACTTCAATTACTTTTTCGCCTTCTGGGGTCTTTAATGTAACTTTGTAAGTTGCCATGTAAAACTTCCTAACTTAATATAAACTCCATTTTCGATACTACGGGTTTATGTGCACCTAGTCCAGAGTGAAATCTAGTTGATTATTTTACATCTTGAGACGCTTAGTTTTAATCGGAAGTAAGAGTAAAAAATGCTGCGATCGCTTCAGCAAATCCCTCAAATGAACTATAATCCCTAGAGACGATAGAGACAGTCATACCCAACTTTTGGGCATTAGCAGTAGTGTAAGGGCCAAAACATGCAACAACACAATGTTCGTAATCGCTTTGCGAGTTAACCATTGTCAAAAAGCTTTCTACTTCCACTGTGCTACTAAAGGCAATTACATCAATAATTCCTGCACGCATCAGGTTTAATTCCATACCGTAGATAGTTTTATCTAAACCTTGCGTAATATATGTGGGTACGCGAGTTACTTCTATGCCCAATTGTTGCAAATCTGTAATCAAATTGGGTACAACATCAGGTTCAGGCAAACCCACAACTTCTGGAGTAGGTATCAGCACTTTTTTTTCGTGAATTTGCGGAAGTTTCGCTAATTCAGCCACAATTCCGGCTGGACTAGATTCTGTTGGGATTAAATCCACCTTGCCAGAAAAAGACAATAAGCTTTCTGCATCTTTTCCTAAAGCACATAAGTGGCATTTTTGCACTACAGATATAGGAATATTCAAATCATTTATGCGGTGAAAAAATGCAGCGATTCCGTTTCTACTTGTGAAGAGAATCCAATCAAATTCATCTACGTGGGCTAAAGCGGCATCTAACTGAGTGTAGTTTGATAAATAGCAGGTTTCGATGGTAGGCATGAAAACAGGTAAAGCACCTTTTTTGATGATTTGTTCGGATAACCTATAAGCATAATTTCTTGGTGCTGTTACTAAAATTCTCTTGCCATAGAGAGGTAAGTTTCTAGATGGAGTCAGCAGATTGATTTGTCTTGATTCGGTGTGCATTTGTTTATCTCTCATTTAATTGCTATTCCACCTTTGTAACAGTCAAAATTGTCGTGCTGACCGATATCCCGCCTAGAACTTAAGTT
Organism: Nostoc sp. ChiQUE01b; assembly: GCF_034531255.1. Taxonomy (NCBI): domain Bacteria; kingdom Bacillati; phylum Cyanobacteriota; class Cyanophyceae; order Nostocales; family Nostocaceae; genus Nostoc; species Nostoc sp. ChiQUE01b. The sequence continues at coordinate 86,653 of NZ_JAVRBM010000036.1, forward strand.
CTAGGCTAATAGCTTAAGTCCACTCAAGTGGACTGAGATTTTCTCTTTCACCGAGGATAGCCACGTATATGACTTCAAATTTTGTATTTAGTCCTCTTGAGAGGACTTTAGCTATTAGCCTCGGAATTTATTCCAAGGCGGGATGGCAACGAAGCAGAAGATTTAAAAAATACTGGTATTGAGCAATCTATTTGAGTAGATCCTCGACTTTTTAAAAAGTCGGGGATCTAGTTCTTGACAATGATTCAGGATTGCTATATAAACCTAGCCATTTTTCTAGGATGAATTACTCCCCATTTTTCCGATGTCATCTGTGTTAATAAAACGGCACGATCTGAACATCTAAAAACATTTGCGGAAAATCTTATGTCTTCATTACTGGCTTTGTCCAACAGTTTAGCTGACACCGTAGAACAAGCTGGAAGTGCTGTGGTTGCAGTGAATGGGGGTACACGTGTTTCCCCAAGCGGCATTCACTGGCGTAATGGCATCATTGTTACCTCTGATGAGTCTCTCCAGCGCTATGATGACATCACCATCACTTTATCAAATGGTAGTACTGCACCAGTAACACTCGTCGGTCATGACTCTAGCACCGATATCGCTGTTTTTAAACTAGAAAATCTAGAATTTCCTGTGGCAAAAGTTGGCGATGCCAAAACGCTTAAAGTTGGTCATCTCGTGTTAGGACTGGCAAGAGGTAGCGAAGGTGATTTAAGGGCGGCGATGGGTGCAGTGAGTGTGGTTAGTGGTGCTTGGCGGAGTATGAGTGGCGGGAATATTGACCAATTTATCCGTCCAGACATTACCCTATACTCTGGCTTTGCGGGTGGGCCACTCGTAGATGCTGATGGTTTTGTAGTAGGCATGAATACATCGGGGCGGCGTGGTACTGCTTTGACTATTCCCACTGCGACAGTCGATCGCGTGGTTGACCAATTAGTAGCAAAAGGACGCATTTCTAAGGGCTACTTGGGTGTGGGAATGCAACCTGTACGTTTACCAAAGAATCTAAAAACTGCTCTCAATTTAAGTTCGGCAACTGGGGTAATTGTTGTCAATGTTGAGGCTTCGGGGCCTGCTGACAATGCAGGTGTGTTGCTTGGCGATGTTTTGGTAACGTTCGATGGCGTAACTGTGGGCGATACAGGTGATGTGTTGGTGCTGCTCAATAGTAGCGATCGCATTGGTAAAGCTGTCAAGGTGCAAGTTGTCCGGGGTGGAGTGTTAATTGAGTTAGCGATCGCAGTTGGCGAACGACCTTTGTAATTCGTAATTCGTAATACTCGCCTCCGGCGAGAAGCAAGCTACGTAATTCGTAATTTGGAACTTGGGAGGCCGAGCTTGGAACTCGGAAGTTGCACCTTTTTGCTCGAACGTTGAGCCTCTGAACTCGGAAATTGCACCTTTTTGCTCGAACGTTGAGCCTCTGAACTCGGAAGTTGCACCTTTTTGCTTGAACGTTGAGCCTTTGAACTCGGAAGT